>JAVEYP010000314.1:0-3495 GCA_034003445.1 Desulfobulbus sp. | reverse complement strand
GCAGGGCATTGTAGCCGCAGCCGGAAACCAACAGTAGCGCCATGAGCAGGGTTGTCCAGCGAATCACATGCCGTTTCATTCTTTCCTCCGTATTTCGGGTGAAACAGTATCGGGGGCCGGCAACCGGTACCCGCAAATTGTTCCTTTTTACAAGGCGTGGCCAAGGATCCAGCGGGCCGCGCCCGCCAGGTCTTCGGCCACGTGATCAGGCTGCACTGACTGGCCCGGGCCCACCCAGGCGGCGTCACCCCGGCCGTAGCCAGTGAGCACCAATACCGTGGTCGCGCCCACGGCCGCGCCGCAGCGCAGGTCAGACCAGCGGTCGCCCACCATGTAGGAACGGCGCAGATCCAGACCAAGATCCCTCGCCGCCCGCTCGAGCAGGCCGGGCCGTGGCTTGCGGCAATTGCAGTCGAGGCGGAAGCGGTCTTCCTTGGCCTCCGGGTGGTGCGGGCAGACGTACAGGCCGTCCAGGCGGGCACCTTCGAGTGCAAGCAGTCGGTGCATTTCGATGTGCACCTCGTCGAGCAGCGACTCGGGAAAATACCCGCGCGCCAGGCCCGATTGGTTGGTCACCACCACCACCGGCAGGCCGGCCTCGTTGAGGCTGCGTATTGCCTGAGCTACGCCGGGCAGCAGGTGGAACCGCCAGAGATGGTTGATGTATCCCATCTGCTCGTTGAGAGTGCCATCCCGGTCCAGAAACACAGCTGGCCGGCCGCTCGAGGTTTGTTGGGTAGGCATCAACCCCCCTTGAGCAACCGCATCGCCGCTGCAAACACCTCGGTCGTAGTGATGAGTCGCATGCAGCGAAAGTGCTTTTCCGGACAGCGGGGCTTCTTGCACGGGCTGCACGGCAATTCTTTGCGGATGACCACCGCCTGCTCCGAATAGGGACCAGTGCGGATGTGGTCGGTGGAGCCGAAGATGGCCACCTGGGGGGTGTGCAGGGCCGCAGCCACGTGCATCAGGCCAGAGTCGTTGGTGACGAACATGTCGCACTCGCCAATCAGGGCCATGGCCTCGACCAGACTGGTATGACCGGTCAGGTCGATGATCCGCTCCCGGCTCACGGCGCGGCTGAGGATTTCGGTGGCAGTGGGCTGATCGGCGGCACTGCCAAAGAGTAGAACCCAGGCGCCGGTCTCAGCGCTGAGCCTATCGGCCAGGTCCGCGTAGCGCTCCGTTGGCCAGCGTTTGGCCGGACCAAAGGCAGCGCCCGGGTTAAAGCCGATGAGCGGCACAACGCCAACCTCCTCACCAATACGCTCACCGAGCCGTTGCCGAGCCGCAGCCACATGCACCCCGGGGATGAACAGTTCCAGCTCGTTGGCCACGGTCTTCAGGCCCAGACCGCGCATAATGCGCTGGTAGTAGTGAATCTCATGCTTGCGAATCAGATCAGGCGCCTTTTGCACGCCGTGGCTGAGCAGCAGACCCCGTCCGTCGGTGGTGTAGCCGCCGCGCACAGGGATGCCGGCCATGCGGGTGATGAACGCTGCCTCAAAGGCATTCTGCAACAGGATGGCACAGTCGAACTGCTGCTCACGCAGTTCCCCGGCCAGTCGCAGCATGCCCTTCAAGCCCTTGTGATTTCCCTTCTTCTCATAAAGAAAAATCCGGTCCACGCGCGGGCTGTAGCGGAACACGTCCGCCACCCAGGGGTGGACGAGCATGGTGATCTCGCTTTCCGGGAAGTTTTCGCGGATGGTGCGCACGGCCGGAGTGGTCATCACGGCGTCGCCGATCCAGTTGGTGGAGCGAACCAGAATCTTGGCCGGGTTGCGGGGAAAGGCTTGCATGGTCTCAGCCGCCGTCCTGATCCGCGGTCAGCAGGCCGGCCAGTCGCTCGATCGCAAATGCAATGGTTGGGTCCTGGCCAAGAGCGATCTCGTAGTTGGCGATAGCCTCGTCCTCCTTGCCAAGCCGCTCCAGGTTGAGCGCCAGATTGGCGTAGTCAATGGCCGAGGACGGGTTAAGGGCCACGGCCCGGCGAAAATGCTCCACCGCGTCGGCATGGCGACCGGTTTTGTAGGCACAGACACCGAGCGCGTTGTGCAGGTCGGGCCGCTCTTCGTCGCAGGCCAGCCCTAGATGAAGAGCCGCCACTGCCTCGTCCCAGCGCTCCAGGTCGCGTAGGCAGCAGCCCTTGTACGAGTACAGGTAGGGGAGGTCCTCGGTGGTTGGCCCCTCGATGAGCGCTTGGTCGAAGCGGATCAGGGCCGCTTCGACCTCACCCCGTTCATACAGGCTGCGGCCGCGGTAAAAGCTCAGGTAATACGCGCCTGGAAGCAGTTTCTGCATGGCAGCGAGCTGTGCCTCCAGGGCCTCGCCGCTCAGCAGGTCTGCAGCCAAACGGGCGGCAAACAGGCCTGCATTGCCGCCCATGGATCGTTCCCGAAAATGCGCGCCAGGAATAATAGTATAGGCGGCCGGGATAGCCAGCTGCGGGTGGGCAGTGTTTACGCAGAGCACCTCCAGGCCGATGCGGCCGAGCGCGGCCACACAGGCCTGCACCTCCTCGTAGAAGTCCTCGCTGTGGAGGTCGGTGATCTCGGCCAGGCTGATAGTGCACGTTGCCTGCACCACGTGGGCCACCTCGTTCAGGTTGCGCGGCTTGGGCAGGCCGCTGGCCACGTAGTTGGCGCCCGTGTTAAAGTCACCGGCCAGCTGCGCCACCTCGGTGAGGGCGCGGATCACTGCCTTGTTCGCGTCCGGGGTGGTGCCGGCCGTATAAACGATCTCACTGGTCTCAGGGAAGGTGGCCGGGTCCCAGGCGAGCGCGGCCACGGTGGGGATGCCGGTGTCCAGGGAGAAGTCGTTCAGGTGCACCTGGATACCGTTGCTGCGAAACTTGTGGAGCAGATCACGGGCCACCGGGTCAGTGATCGATTCCTGGTCGATGGCCGGGGTGGGGATGCGGTCGCGAGTGATGAGTGCGCAGACGTGCCGCTCGATCACCTCGCTGATTCCCTGGAGGATAGCTTCTTCGTAGCTGTTACCCGCGGACGGTCCATTGAACTCGTTGATCGCGTAAAACCAGGAAAAAGGCACCAGCACCGGCGACTCGTCGGCAAGGCGCACCGCCCAGGCCCAGCGGAGCGGCAGACCAGCGAGCAGCTGGCACAGTAGTTCCGGCGGGGTGGTCTCGTCGTGCACGGAGCGCAGCAGAGCGGCCACGGGCAGCACCGGCTGGCCCAGGGCCTCCATGCCCGTGTAATCGCCGACCAGGAAGTTGTCTTCATCCTGGTGGAAACTGAAAAAGCTGAAGCGCTCGGCCAGTTCCATGCAGGCGCTGGCCTGGGATTGGACCGGGGTCGACCCCTTGCCCATCTGCTTTTTGTTGCCGATCACCCGGCGGGCATCCTCGCCGCAGAGGCTGAAGTAGACGGGGATGTCGAGGCGGCCGTTGTCGATGCGACGGATCTCGCGAAGCACGTCCAGATCGGTGGCACGCAACCGCTCCTGGAAGCGGGCAATAGTCTCCTCTGGAGA
>JAVEYP010000313.1:0-3509 GCA_034003445.1 Desulfobulbus sp. | reverse complement strand
ATGGCGCACCTGCCGCGCGAACTGCTTGTGCAGGATGCGCTGCCGCGACCGGCCAGTGACTTGCGCACAGTCCGCGACCTGCTCGACGCCGAGACCATTTGCGCGGCCCTCAAAGAAAACAACAACCACCGGCTGGCCACGGCCCGACAGCTGGGTATCCACAAGACGACCCTGTACCGGCGCATGAAGAAATTGGGCCTGATGGAACCGGGTGGGCGTGATCGCACCCCAGAAGAGTAGCGCTCGTGCAGCGTCACAAGAGGGGAAAGGTGCGTTTGTGCAACTTTTGGTTTTCTTTTCAAGGTCGGCGTAAAAACGTAACGTACCGACAAAACAATAGCTTATCTGAATATTATGGCCATATTGGCTTCTGGCTTCTTTTTTGCTAGGTGATAGATGTGAACGGACAACAGGGGACACAATCCGTCAAGGCCGCCTTTCCGTACTGGAACGGCCGTCTGGCACCGGTTTTCGACACTGCGCGGCAGATGCTGGTGGTCACCATCACGACGGATGGGGCCAGTCAGGCTGACCAGGAACTGGTCGATGGTGCGCCTCTGCGGCGCGCCGTCCAACTGGCCGAGGCAGGGATCGAAGTGCTCCTCTGCGGGGCGATCAGTCGCACGTTGCACGAATTGATTGTTGCCCGAGGCATTACGGTGCTGCCCTTCATGGCCGGCGATCTGCAGGAGATGATCGCCTGCTGGGTCGATGGCACGCTGGTCGATGAGGCGTTCGCCATGCCGGGCTGCCGCCGCCGGTGTCAGGGCGTTCGGGTTCGTGGTGGCCGCCGCGCTGTGCCAGCAGCCAATCGACAAACGAATGCCCCTGATCGTCCGCTGGACAACGCCGGTTCTGGTGTCCGCCAAAGGCGGCGAGGAGCCGGGGCCGGACCTCGCCTGCAGCACAATGCGGACAGTGAGGCCCCTTGTCCGCCCGACAACTGCGGTGGTTCGGCCAAAACCAATGACTCCGGCCGTGCAGACTGAGCGCTGCCCAGCCGGCCCATATCAACAACGACAAAGGAGGAACGAAAATGCCACGAGGAGATGCAACAGGACCAATGGGTGAAGGCCCGATGACCGGGCGCGCTGCAGGCTCTTGCGCTGGAAATGGACAGCCGGGCTTTGCCGCTGGCCAACTGGGCCGCGGCGGAAGCGGTATGGCTGGCCGCGGAGGCGGCATGGGTTTCGGCGGGCGTTGCGCCGGTCGAAATCAGCAATTTGCCGGTGGCGGCCGCGGCTTCCGGAACAGAGCGTATGCCACTGGCATGGGCGGCGCGGGCTTTGCTGGGGCGCCGGCGCCGACCGATCCAGCCACGCTGCGGCAGGGGCTGGAACAGCAGGCCACTGCACTGCACAACCAGTTAGATCTCATTCAAAAACGGCTTGCCGGACTGGCAGCCGACAACAAGGAAGGTTGATCCTCTGGTAGCCAGGGGCGGTCAACAAACGGCTCACCATGCGTGAGCACCTTGCCCGGACTTTCCGTGGCAGGCGATTTTTTCGCCAGCCGATCGGTACAGCCCGGGCAAGGCCTCATCACTGCACAACAAAGTTCCGGCCATCCGGAGCAGGGAGTATTCTAAGAAAATTGTTTTTACTGTTGACGGCAAGGGGCTTGATGCGCCACTGGACCCACGATTTGGCCGCAGCGCCGCGTTTCTTGTCTACGATCTCGACGCAGAAACCTTTGAGGTGCATGACAATCCCAATGTACAGGCAACGCAGGGCGCGGGGACACAAGCCGCGCAAACCGTAGTACGGCTGGGCGGACAGGCGCTGGTCAGCGGTCACTGCGGTCCCAAGGCCTTCCAGGCCCTGCAGGCGGCCGGCATTAAAATCTATACCACCGATGTTGCCACGGTTAACGAGGCCTTGGCCCTGTATAAGGACGGAAAACTAACAGAGGCCATCGGAGCCGACTCGCCCGGGGGGCAACGTCGTCGTTAAATACTGCCGCAGCACGGCGCCGCCTGCTCACCCGCCAAGCAGGACAGGTGCGCACGGATGCTGTTAACGGCAGAGAGCAGGACATGATCAACGAAACGAACAGTTGCATCTTCGGCCCAGTGCCATCACGGCGATTGGGCCGAAGTCTTGGTATCAACAACATCCCAGCCAAGCATTGCTCCTATTCGTGCGTGTACTGTCAGGTAGGCCGGACGACCCAATCGCTCACCGTCCGTCGTCCGTTTTATCCACCGGAACAGATCGTGCAAACGGTGGCGGACCGGCTTAAACGCCTGCGGCAGCAGGGGGAACCAGTCGATTACCTCACCTTCGTACCGGATGGTGAACCGACCCTGGATGTTCATCTGGGGCAGATAATCCAACGGTTGCGTCCCTTGGGCGTGCCCGTGGCTGTGATTACTAACAGTTCGCTGCTTGCTCAGGAGGCGGTGCGCCGGGAACTGGTCCTGGCCGATTGGGTGTCGGTGAAGATCGATAGCGTAGACGAAGCGGTCTGGCGGCGGATCGATCGGCCGCACCCGGCCCTTTGCCTCAAAGAAATTCTCGACGGCATCCGTGTTTTTGCGCAGGATTTTACCGGGGTGTTAGTAACCGAGACCATGCTCGTCCGCGGGATAAACGACACTGAGCCAGCCATGCGTGCAGTGGCCGGCTTTCTTGCCGAGATAGAGCCACGCTGTGCCTATTTGGGCATCCCCGTACGCCCGCCACTGGAGTCTTGGGCGAGCGGGCCAGACGAAGCTGTCTTCAATCAGATGTACCAGCTTTTGGTGGAACGGGTTGACCCGGTGGAATGTTTAATTGGTTACGAAGGCAGCGATTTCTCTTCGACCGGCGACGTGGCCGAGGACCTGTTGCGCATCACCGCTGTGCACCCCATGCGCAGCGAGGCGGTTCGTTTGCTGCTCGAGCGAACGGATTCTTCCTGGCAGATCATCGACCAACTAGTGGAGCAGGGAAAACTGACGACCACGGAGTATCAAGGCCGGACGTTCTATCTGCGCAGATTCGACCCCAGCCGGCCGATAACCGCGTGACCCCGACAACGGGGAACAAGACGTGTTCTCTGCGCGACACTAAGGTGAGGTGCAGCGACAAACAGCCAGTAAAAGGGCGTGACCCAAGGCAAAGGAGCAGAAGGTGGGGATTGAACCGGAACGACCCGCTGGCCGGAAGGATTCGCCCAGTCAAGGCCTGTCGGATTTTTCCGCAGCGGACCTTGGCGATCGCAACGGACACGGCCGCTGCATGCTGCGCGGTGGCCTACAGCCCCGCTCATGGCGGCTACCGTTTGAGGCCGTTGCAGACGACCGGATCCGAGCAGAGTTCGTTGCCAGCGAAGACATGCAAGGGTACGACGGCCTGCTCCATGGCGGCGTGATTGCCGCGCTCATGGATGTGGCCATAATTCACTGGTTATTTCAGCACGACATCCAGGCGGTCACCGGCGACCTGCGGGTCCGCTACCTGCAGCCCGTTGCCTGCAATATCCCGCTGGAACTGATTGCCTGGCAGATTTTTTCCTGCCCACCGCTC
>JAVEYP010000312.1:0-3524 GCA_034003445.1 Desulfobulbus sp. | reverse complement strand
ACCCGCGCAGCTCCAAGTACCACACCACTCTCGCCTTCCTTCACCTGCGCAGCCAGAAATTCGAAGATGCCAAGAATGAGGCGGCCATCGCTCTGCAGTTGCAGCCGCGCAACTTCCCGGCAGCCTTGCTGTTCGCGCGCAGCGTGCTCATGGCCAAGGAGTACGACAATGCCGTCAAAATCCTTGAGGACATGCGCGCCAAAGTGCCAAACAACGTAGAGGTGCTCGGCAGCCTCGGCCTCGCCTATCTCGGCAACAAGCAGCCGGACAATGCGCTCAAAGCTTTCAGCGAGGTGCTCAGCCTGCAGCCGGGCAACACCCCGGCCCTGGTGAACGTGGCCCGCATCGAGCAGCAAAAGGGTAAGAAGAAAGAGGATATCGTGCAGCTGGTACGCGACCAGATCAAGGCCGCCCCGGACAGCGCGGGCAACCTGATGCTGCTCGCCACCATGCTCATGACCGAGAAGCAGTACGACGAGGCCCTGCAGCTCACCCGCCGGGTGCAGGAACTGCAGCCACAGATGACCGCGTCCTACACCCTGGGGGCGGAGATCTACAAGCGCCTGGACAAGACCGACGAGGCGATCAACGAGTACAACAAGCTCCTTGCCAGCGGCTCAAACAAACTGCAGGCCTATATGGGACTAGGCGCCATCCACGAGCAGCGCGGCGAGCGCGAACTGGCCAAGAAGCAGTACCAGGAGGTGCTCAAGATCAGCCCCGACTTCGCGCCCGCAGCCAACAACTTGGCCTGGCTCATGACCGAAGACGAGCAGCCCGACCTGGGCGAGGCCCTGCGTCTGGCCCTGACTGCCAAGCAGGTGCTGCCCGAAGATGCCCACATTATCGACACCCTGGGCATGGTCCATTACAAGCGTGGCTCATTCGGGCTGGCGCGGGCCGAATTTACCCAGGCCGTGGAAAACCGGCCAGACATGCCAGTGTTCCAGTACCACTTGGCCACGGCCCTGTATGGCGACGGCCAGAAGGAAGAGGCCATTACGGAGTTGCGCGAGGCCTTGACCAAAGAGCAGCCCTTTGCCGAACGAGGCGAGGCCGAGATCCTGCTCAAGAAATGGCAGGCTGAATCGGGCCAGTGAAATGAGCGGCCCGGCGCGAAAACCGCGACGCGTGCTCAGCCGGACGCGCATCCAACAGCGGGTTGGCGAGCTTGGCCGGCAGATCGCCGCCGACTACCGGGGCCGGCAACTGGTGCTGCTCGGCGTGCTCAACGGCGCCTTTGTATTCTGCGCCGACCTGTGCCGGGAAATCGACCTGGACCTGGAGATCGACTTCATCCGAGTGGCCAGTTACGGCGCCGACACCGAGAGTTCCGGGACGATCAGGCTGCTGCGCGAGCCGAGCCTTGAGCTGGGCGGCAAGGACCTGCTGCTCGTCGAGGATATCGTCGACACCGGCACCACCATGGCCTGGCTGCTTGATCATTTTCGGTGCAGCGCGGCCAGCTCGGTGCGTGTCTGTTCGCTCATCGACAAGCGGGAGCGGCGGCGGATGGCCGTGGAGGTGGCCTACGCCGGCTTTGTCCTCAAAGAGGGCTTTTTGATCGGTTACGGCCTGGACAACGCCGAGCGCTACCGCAACCTCAAGGCCATCTACACGCTTGCCTGAACACAACCCGGCCCTGCACTGGCCTCGGAGCCACCCTCACTGAAACCCATCTTCACGCGACAATGGAGGCTGATATGAAAAAGAAAACCTTTGCCGTACTCCTTTCCGGATGCGGTCATCAGGACGGAGCAGAGATCCACGAAGCAACACTCACCCTGTTGGCCATTCACAAGCAGGGCGCCGAGTTCCACTGCTACGCCCCGGACATCAAGCAACACCACGTACTCAACCACATCACCGGCCAGGAGATGAAAGAGCAGCGCAACGTACTCATCGAATCGGCTCGTATCGCCCGGGGAAAAATCTCGGCGCTGGCGACCTTCTCGCCCAACTCGGCCGATGCCCTGGTCATCCCGGGTGGCTTCGGCGCGGCCAAGAACCTGAGCAGCTATGCCTTCGACGGTGCGAAGTGCACGGTCAACGAGGACGTGGCCAAGGCCATCAAGGACATGCATGCCTGCAAAAAGCCCATCGGCGCCCTGTGCATTGCCTCTGTGCTGCTCGCCAAGGTACTCGGCAAGGGGAGTCTGACCATCGGTGACGACCCGGCCACCGCCAACAACCTGGAGACTATGGGCGCCAGCCACGTGCCCACTTCACATGGCCAGATCACTATCGACCAGGAAAACAAAATTGTCACCACGCCCTGCTACATGCTTAACGCGCGGGTTGACCAGGTCGCAGACGGCGCAGATAACCTCATCCGCGCCATGCTCGAGATGATGGCCTAGAACTGAGCGCCCGTGTCCGGCCGCACCGAGCGGTCTAAGGGGGAGATCGCCTTGCGGTCTCCCCCTTCTTGACTTGGCCCGCGACAGGCTTATTTTATACACGATTATTAGGGTGGATGAACGCCCCTAAACGCGTACCTTCAATTGAGAGGCCAGACAATGAACACAATGAAGACTTTCCTGCTCATGGCAGCGCTCACCGCGCTGTTCATGGTTGCCGGCCAGGTCATGGGCGGCCAGCAGGGCATGACCATCGCCCTGCTCATGGCGGTCGCACTCAACTTTTTCGCCTACTGGAACTCGGACAAGCTGGCCTTGGCTATGAACGGCGCCCGCGAAGTGTCCGAGAACGAGGCTCGCGACCTGCACGCCCTGGTGGCCACGCTGGCCGCACGGGCCGCCATCCCCAAACCCAAGGTGTACGTGGTGGATAACCCCACGCCCAACGCCTTTGCCACTGGCCGCAACCCGGACCACGCCGCTGTAGCTGTCACCACCGGCCTTATGCACGCACTCGACCGCAGCGAACTGGAAGGGGTCATTGCCCACGAACTGGGGCACATAAAGAATCGCGACATCCTGATCAGCTCGATCGCTGCGGTCATGGCTGGTGCCATCGCCTATCTGGCCAACTTCGCCATGTTTTTCGGCGGCAGTCGCAACACTGAGGGCGGCGGTAGCGGCAATATGATCACCAGCATACTGATGATGATCCTCGCGCCAATGGCCGCCATGCTCATCCAGATGGCCATCTCGCGCAGCCGCGAATACATCGCCGACGCCACCGGTGCGGAGATCTGCGGCCGGCCGCAGGCCCTGGCCAGCGCCCTCAATAAACTGGCCATCGACAACGCCCAGCAGCCCATGGATGTCAACCCAGCCTCAGCGCAGATGTACATCGTCAACCCACTGAAGGGTGGATCCATTTCAGGCTTGTTCGCCACGCATCCGCCCATGGAGGAGCGCATCCGACGGCTGCTGGCCATGTAGTAAACCTCTCCCCTTTATGCCGGCCAGATGAGCGGCGCGCGGTCAGACGGACAACCGGTTGACCAGCGCCGCGAAAAGGCCGGCGTCCAGACAGCCCTGGCCAAGCATGATGCCGCCGATGTTTTTCAGGTTCCAGACCGCGCCGCTGTTGTCCGGGGTCACCCCGCCGCCGTA
>JAVEYP010000311.1:0-3527 GCA_034003445.1 Desulfobulbus sp. | reverse complement strand
GGATGCAGCCGGATAAGCACCACATGGGCAATGCTCAGAGAGATATACAGGGTGGCGAAACCACCATAACTCATGAACCGGTGCACGTCGTCCATGGTGCCATAGCCATGCAAGGCAATGGCCACGATGGTCAAGAGGCTCGCTATCATCGCTGCCAGCAACACGTCGCCGCGACCCGTCACGGAGACCAGAACAGGCAACAGGCAGGCGAGTATGGTAAACACCAGCCACGGGCCTTTCAGCGCAGGGTAGGCCATGCGGAAATACTCAAACAGTGCCAAACAGGCACTGGCGGCCGCCACTGCCCAGAACAGAATCGGCGACCCGTAAAACACCAAAGCCAGCCAGCCACCTGCCAGCAACACGCCGGGTATAAGACGGTTCATTCTGCGGCTACTCCGTCAGTTGGACGCTGGTTTTACCGAAGCGGCGTTGCCGGCTGTTAAAGATGGCGATCGCCTCCATGAGCTGATCCTTCTTGAAATCAGGCCATTTCACCTCGGTGAAATAGAGTTCGGCATAGGAGGCCTGCCAGAGTAAAAAGTTGGAGAGACGGTGTTCTCCGCCAGTGCGAATGAGCAGATCCGGGTCGGGTTGTCCCACGGTGAACAGGTGGTCGCTGATCGTCGTCTCGTCGATGTCCTGCCAGTCGAGGATACCATCTGCACAGCGCTGGGCTATAGCCTGCGCAGCCTGGACCATCTCAGTACGGCCGCCGTAACTGAGTGCCAAGTTAAGGGTCATGCCAGTGCAGGCCCGAGTGTCGGTAATAGTCCGCTGCAAGATGGTCCGCACATCCGCCGGCAACCGGTCCGAGTCGCCCAAGCAGCATAAGCGGATGTCGTTTTTCAACATATTTTTCAGTTCAGACTGCAGGTATCTCTGCAGAAGACCCATCAATCCGCTAACTTCTGTCGACGGTCGACTCCAATTTTCGGTGGAAAAAGCGTACAGGGTCAGATGCCCCACGCCAAGAGAACGCGCCGCCTCCACCACCTCGCGTACCGAGTCAACGCCCGCCTTGTGGCCGAACAATCGCGGCCGCTTGCGTTCCTCGGCCCAGCGGCCGTTGCCGTCCATAATAATGGCGATATGGCGGGGCACCCGCGCGCCCCTGGGCCGATCAGTCACCTGTATGCATTTGTCCGAGGAGGCAGGGAGGTCAGACCTCCATGACCTCCTTTTCCTTACTGCGTAAAATCTCGTCGATTTGGCCAATGAAGTCGTCAGTGATTTTCTGCGCTTCCTCCTGCATGCGGAACATCTCGTCCTCGGAAATCTCTTTGTCGTTCTTCGAGGTCTTCAGAAACTCGTTGCCGTCGCGACGAATACTACGAATGGCGACTTTGTACTCCTCACCAATCTTCTTGACCTGCTTGACCAATCCCTTCCGGCGTTCCCCGGTAAGCGACGGAATGGTCAGGCGAACCACGTTGCCGTCGCTCTGCGGAGTCAGGCCAAGACCAGAGCCGAGAATGGCTTTCTCGATGGCCGGCAGCACCTGCGGATCCCACGGCTTGATAGCGATCAGGTTGTTCTCGGGAATGGTGAGGGTACCGACTTGGTCAATAGGCATTTGGGAACCGTAGGCGTTCACCTTGATGCCATCGAGCAGCGAGAGCGAAGCGCGGCCGGTACGAATCTTTACCAACTCGCGTTTTAGGGCGTCGACACTCGCCTCCATTTTTTCTTGCAATTGGCTGTGGATATCAGAACTCATATCATCTCCTCTAGCGGTTGCCGTTGTATGTTCCGACCGACTGTTCACGCGTGGCCAACCGGCGAAACCACTCAACGGGTGATCAGCGTGCCGATATCCTCACCTGAGACTGCGCGCACGATGTTACCCGAAACCTTCATGTTGAAGACGAAAATCGGCAGGTTATTATCGCGCGCCAGCGAGATGCCGGCCGCGTCCATCACTCGCAGGTCCTCGCGTAGTACGGTCGTGTAGGTGAGGGATTTGTAGCGCACCGCCTGGTCGTCTTTCTCGGGGTCGCGATCATATACGCCGTCCACTCGGGTGGCCTTCATAATCACGTCGGCTCGGATTTCTAGTGCTCGGAGCACCCCAGCGGTATCGGTGGTGAAGTAGGGGTTGCCGGTCCCGGCCGCAAAGATAACCACGCGGTGTTCATCCAAATGCTCGCATGCCTTGCGCCGATCATAAGGCTCGCAAACATTGCGCATGGCAATAGCAGACATCACCCGGGTTGGAACACCCTGGCGTTCAAGACTGTCTTGCACAGCTAGCGAATTCATGACCGTGGCCAGCATGCCCATGCTGTCGGCGGTGCTGCGTTCCATGCCGCTGGCTGCTCCGGCCACGCCGCGGAAAATGTTACCCGCGCCGATGACCAACGCCAGTTCAACACCTAACGTCCGAATAGCGACGATTTCCTCAGCGAGGAACCGAATCATATCGCTGCTAATGCCATAGGCGCCGTCGCCCATCAGCGCCTCGCCACTGATCTTCAGCAGTACTCGCTTGAATTTCATCGATCCTCTCCCTGTGGCGCTGCGCGGTCTTCTCCTGACGCGAGTGTCCGGGCCGTAGCCGCCATCCGATTTCGGCCTCTGGACATCAGCCAATCTGGAATCTGGCAAATTTTTTAATGGAGATGTTCTCACCCATCTTGGCCACAAGTTCGTTGAGCAGGTCTTGAACGCTGAGGTCCGGGTTCTTCACATACTTCTGTTCGAGCAGGCAAATTTCGGCGAGAAATTTTTCCATCTTGCCAGCAACCATTTTCTCAGCGATCTGCTGGGATTTACCGGATTCAAGCGCTTGGTTGATATAGATATCCTTTTCCCGCTGCACAACTTCCTCGGGCACCTCCTCACGGCTCACGGCAACCGGACTGACAGCGGCGACATGCATGGCGATGTTGCGTGCAAAGGCTTTGAAGTCATCAGTTTTGGCAACAAAGTCAGTCTCGCAGGCAACCTCCACCATCACGCCAATCTTACCTCCAGCGTGGATGTAGGACTCGACAACCCCTTCTTTTGTCTCCTTACCGGCACGCTTGGCCGCCACCGCAAGGCCTTTTTGCCGCAGAAGGTCCACGGCTTTTTCCATGTCTCCTTCGGTTTCCGTCAACGCATTTTTACAATCCATCATACCGGCGCTGGTTTTTTCCCGAAGTTCTTTAACCATCTGGCTGGTGATCTTCACGATGAGCTCTCCTGGTTACTGGTCTGACAATCTATACGAATAAATGGCTTTACAATACGGCCATCACTCTCGAAAAAGATGGCAGGGGGCACGGGGCCTCCTGCCATAACTGACCGATGGAGACGCTGCGCGCCTTGTCGGTTTCTAGGCTACTCTTCGTCCACCTTGGCTGCCATATCTTCATCCACTCGATCGGTCATGGCGGTTTCGAGCTCCTCAACCCGCGGTTCCGCTTCTTCCCCCCGTCGTGCCCTGCCCTCGATAACTGCTTCAGCTATCAGGGAAGTAATCAGCTTGATGCCGCGGATAGCGTCATCGTTGCCTGGTATAATGTAATCAATACCTGCCGGGT
>JAVEYP010000310.1:0-3532 GCA_034003445.1 Desulfobulbus sp. | reverse complement strand
TGGACTCGAACAGAAAGGCATGGGGGGCTTCCCCGGCGACCTTGGCAAAGATGGTAAGCGGCGTGTCGAGATCGGCGATGATGGTGCGGTGGACGGGGATCAGGTCGGCTTGGCCGATCATCCTGGCGAAGAGATGCGCTGCGGGGGTATACATGGGGTGTTTCACCTGTGGCGCGGCGGAGGTGCGGAGCGGTGACGGCTCAATCTAACCGAGTGAAGCTCAGCAGCCGCGGACCGTAGCACGGCCTCGGAGGCGAGGTTCTCGGCAGGCGGGAAAAGAAAATGCCACGGAAGCTGTCAGCTTCCGTGGCTTTTTATAGACGCATCAAACAAAAACGACTGGCCGCCTCAGACGAGGGGCTGCATGGTGTTGACCCTCTTGGTCAACCGGGACACCTTACGGCTGGCGTTTTTCTTGTGGATCGAACCCTTGGAGGCTGTTTTATAGATGACCGGGATAGCAGCTTGGAGCGCGGCCTTGGCCTGTTCCTCGGAACCGGCAACCAAGGCTTCCTCGACTTGGCGCACAGCGGTTTTCATCGCGGACTTGTTCATCCGGTTACGCAGCCGGCGCATTTTGGACTGACGATCTCTTTTTTCTGCAGATTTGTGAGTGGGCATGGATACTCCTGACTCCTTATGGAAAGCGTCAATGACGAAAGCTTAGATGATGAAAAGAGTTTTATATCGACAAATAGTACGGATGTCAAGCAAAGGTGCGGCATGAGGTGCTGAATTCATTGTCCGCCCGCTGCTGTTCCGCTGTAGCCAGTAGCATCGGTAAAATCGGTTACGTCGATTAGGGCATTCTCCAGCCGGGCACCGCTAAGATCGGCCCCGCTGAAATTGGCGCGGTACAGGTCAGCCTTGCGCAGGTCAGCCCCCTGCAACCTCGCCCCCTGGAAATTTGCGCCTTTCAGGTTGGTCTTGCCTAAACCAGCATTGCTCAGGTTGCTGTCCTGCAGATTAACCCGCTCCAAGTCAAAGCCGGCCATATTCCTGCCGGCAAGATCGACCCCGGAGAGATCGCAGGCCACACAACTTTTTTTGGCGAATAACTGTTCGACAGTTCGCTGCTTCTCGGCCGTCAACTCCACCGGCTTGGATGACGCGACAGCGATGACACTCGCCTCGCTTTTCGGCGCAGGCTCAGTCTCGGTTGTTTCTTTCGGCGCAAGCACCGGTGCAACCTCGGCTGGTGCTTCGGGTTTACGTTCGACACTAACCGTCTCTGTCGGTTTTTTTACAACCATCGCAGGAGTTGGCGGCTCCGGTTCGGCTGCGGCAGACGGCCGCTCGGCCACGGCGACGGCCGGGCCCGATTGCTCCGCAGCAGTCGCGGCCACCGCCGTAGCCATACCCTTGGGCGCGAGCGCTGCCTCCGGAAGAATAGCATCGGCCATTGGCGTCAGCTGCTTGGACCGGCTCTGGTTGGGGGCCGTGGCTTGCTGTGCAGGCAGCGGTTCAGCTGGCGAGAACTCAGTCGATGGTGCGGGGGTCGGCGCAGCGACGGGCCGTTCCACTATTTCCTCCGGGGTGTCCGGTGTGGCTATCGGCCCGCTCTCTTCAACCAGACTCGCCTGCCCGCCTTCACCTGGCGCTGTCTCATTGGCACGATCTGAGCGGTGGGTTACTGAGCCCTTGGGGCTAGTTGCATCAAGAAAGGCACCTGCCAACACCGCGTCCGTGAGGTTGGCGCCCTCGAGATTAGCATTGCCCAGATCCGCTCCACCAAGATTGGCCCCCTGCAGGTTGGCGCCGCGCAGGTTGGCGTCAGAAAGATCCGCCAAGGAGAGTTTGGCACCTGCCAGGTTGGCCCCTTCCAGATTGACCCCCTTGAGGTCAGCGCGGGTCAGGTCAACACCGGCGAGGTCGCAGGAAGGGCAGGACCGGGTTTCCATCAACTGCCGAAAGCTTTGTTGCACCTCCGGCCGAGAGGATACTGGGGGCGCGGCGTGTACAGTGGTCGCGCCTAGCACTACGACGACCGCGAGGGCCAGATACGCGATGCGGTATTTCATGGGGAGTTTCCTTGCCATTGTCCGAGAGGTCGCCTGCAGCGGCAGGGCCTGAGCAGTACGAATAAAAGACGGCGCCTGAACCTGTTGCGAGGGGTTTCTATACCCTACTGCGGCAGCGGCTTCAACTATCTTTCGTGGGCCGACGCAGATCCACCGCCTCAGAATCTCGCGCCGACGAACGGGAACGCCGAAAAAAAGAGCCGGCCTCGCAGGGTACGCTGTCAGGCAGGGGCAGGGTCGACACCAGCAGCCCAGTGGTTGTATTCAGACCATTGCCGCGTGCTGTCCGACCAGCTTTTCCACCAATTCTGTATCGATTTTCTTTGGTACCAGCGCGTTTACGTTGCAATTCGTGCGCCGCTTACGTTTTTCAAAGGGGAAATCGGTGTTGTTCTAGGATCTGCAGCAGCTTGTTCATAACAACGATGGAGATACCGTCCTCAGGGGGTCACATCCTCCACCCACTCCAGCAGCTGCAAGTCGTCCCTGAGGGGAAGGAGCGCCATCTGCCCATGCGCTTCGGCGTGATCCGCCCCTCTTCCTCATAGCTCCAGAGGGTTAGGAGTGCCTTCAAGCCTCCGGGCCGCAACGCCGATGTGAGCTCTGGTTTTCTTTTCAGCACCCACTGCATCCCCTATAACCTCAGTGGCCGTCCGGAGCGCATCCGGACGGCCACATCGCTTGATCGACCGCGCCTCAGTGCGACTCGTGATCGGTAAAGGCCCTGCCGAACATCCGCTCACCCTGCAAAAAGGCAAACCCGGTAAAGCCGATGCCCGCCATGGCCACGAGCCACTCATACCCCGAGGGCGTGTAGTTGATGTAGCTCGACATACCTTCAAACCCACTATACTGAGGCACGATCTGGCCAGCGATGACCATGTTCAGGCGAGCGACAAACATGCCCACCAAGACCATCAGGGACGCGACGGACATGGCCCAGATGCTCCGCATGCGGGTCAGCACCAGCAGAACCACCGGGGCAACCAGGCCGATGCCGATCTCAAAGGTCCAGAAACTGGTGGCCAGCGGCCCATGATATAAGGCGTCGGCCGCGGTTCTGCCATCCGTACTGCCGCCTACGTAAAAGGAGGCCATCTTCCAAAAGGTTGCAACCGACACCAGGATGAGCATGAGCAGCAGCACCTTGCCGGCGGCCTGCACCCCCTGGAACACCGGTTGCTCCATTTCCTTGCCACGGATCAGGGAGGCATAATGAGTGAAGAGAATGGCTGCGGCGGCCCCGGAAAGGAAGGCGCAGGCCAGGAAGTAGACCGGTAACTGCGAGCCGTACCAAAACGGCCGGGCCGCCAGGGTGGAAAATACGCCGCCCAGGCAGGTATTGGCAGCCACCTCGGCCAGCGCACCAAGAATGCCAAGGGCCAAGGCGATCGAGTAGTGACGAGTCAGGATCAACCAGAACTCAACCAGCATAAAACCTAGCGCCATGCCGTTAAGGGTGCCCATCCACCAGATGTTGGAGGTGTTGTTCGGAGTGATAACGTTGTAAT
>JAVEYP010000309.1:0-3534 GCA_034003445.1 Desulfobulbus sp. | reverse complement strand
TCAGGCAAGTAGACGGACGGATTGGCTTTTGCGAGTTCGCGGCGAATATCTAAAGCCTCCTTGTAGAGGGCTTCCGCTTCGGTGCGCCGACTGCTGTCGTCCGACACCAGATTCCCCAGGTTATTGAGGGTCATCGCGACATCAGGCAAGTAGACGGACGGATTGGCTTTTGCGAGTTCGCGGCGAATATCTAAAGCCTCCTTGTAGAGGGCTTCCGCTTCGGTGCGCCGACTGCTGTCGACCGACACCAGATTCCCCAGGTTATTGAGGGTCATCGCGACATCAGGCAAGTAGACGGACGGATTGGCTTTTGCGAGTTCGCGGTACTCTTTCAGTGCCTCTTGATAGATCTTATCACCAGTCTTGAATTGGTTGTTGTTCTGCAAAAAGAGGGCATACTGAAATAGACGTTCCGGAGCACGCCCCGATTTGAGCGCTTTTTCAAAATATTGGCAAGTGGTGGGAATGCGCTTGTCCCCCAGGGTGTAATCAATGGCAGTCAGTTGCGCCTTCAGGAGCCATTCGTTGGCCTTGTCATCCAGTTGCTTCTGTATTTGTTCCTGCTTGGCCTTGAGTTCCTGCTGCCGCTCAAGTAGGGCATCTTGCTCGGAGGTAATTTGTTCCGCATCCAGGATGGCCCGAGCCTTGTCGAAGTCCCCTGTGTCGAAAAACTGCTTGGCCAGTTTGAGACGTTCCGTGTTGAGCGGGATTTTATTGATCTCTTCGTGCAACTGAACGACATCCCGCTTGAAAGCCTGCATTTGCCGCTTAATTTCCGCCAAGTCCTTTTTGAATTCCGGCTCTTGCGGATATTTGGCGATATGTTTCAGTAACTTATCGCGCTTTTGTATGAAATCCTTCCAATCCTGTGACCGTTCGTATCCCGTATAAGTGACGGAGATCGTACTCTTGTCTCCAGCGTGAATGACCGGGGATTTGTCGCCCGTGCTGGATTGATCGATATTTTCCAGCAATTCCCAACACATGGCCAATATCAGTAATCCCAAGACAATGAAAAGACGCATGTTCATTCCTCAATATTGGACATTGACATTGCCACCGCTATTGATAGCCGGGCTCTGGTCTCCTTGGGTGTGTTGTTGCACGTTTGCAGGAGGCGTAGCCTGTGAAGGAGATGGGGCGGGAGTATTGCTTTCTTTCTGTGGCAAGGGGGCCGTATCATACTGCACAGTGACATCACCCTTTGCACTGACTGCCGGGCTTTTTGTTCCGGTGGTATTTTGATGGATTGAAGAAGAATCAGATGGTGAAGAAGGGGCTGTAATATTGCGTTTTTCCTTCCACGCCAGGGAAACGGCAGCCAGTACGATCAGCAAACCCAAACCACCGGCAAACAGGACAATCCGGTTCAACAACCGCTCACGTGCCTTATGGGAAAGTTCCCCCGGCTTGAAGAGTTGCACCAACCCAGCAAGGACAATCAAGACAAACCCCATCAAAACCAGCGGTTTGTGAAGATGCTCAACCCACGCACTCATATCCGGCATTTTGCGCCTCCTTGCGATCAAGGAAAAGAGAAGGAGAGGGAAAACTAATCTGACCAACAATTGCAAATTACAATCATTGTTTAAAGAATGAGCTTTACTAAGGCAAGATTATTCTACAAAACGAGGGTGCGGCCTAACCGTCCGCAGTTACTCAAACACCTCATTGCCTGTCGATTCGAGATGGGTAGTCTGATTCATTTGCTGACGGAAATTGGATAATTCATAATACATCCGTAACCGTGCCTGGCTCTGATTGCCCAGCGGACGGTGTTCCGGCAGGCAATGCCAGGGGTTCATTTTCAGCCGCTTGCCAAAGCCAGACGCAGATGAGCAAATTCTTCTATGTCTGGCGCTCTGGGTTACACGCCGAAGAGGATGTTTGACCGGCTAATAGGATAGGGGAGGGGAGGGTGTTACCAGCATATCAAGGTACCCGGCAGATGATCATCCTTTGCCGGGATTCTTGTATGGATCGAGGGTGGCGGCAGAGGTATCCACTGCTGGTAACCATGCTGGTAACCACCGGATCGCGCCGAAGGGGAGGGTTGACGGCACAGGATTGCGCCGGGAGTTTTTCGACGCGATAAAAATGGTGGCCGCTGTCACTACATGCTTTGACTGACTAGCGACTTTTGCGAGTGGCATCATACTGACGCGTACAAGCAGCCATTCTTTATGTGCTTGGTTAGCGCGACGCATCCACCATGCTAGCATCTAGGCTCGCTGTGAAGGAGGGGCAAGGTGGGGGGATCGAGACTTCCTCAATCATCACTAACTCAAACCAATGCGCTGCTGGCTCCGCTCCATGGCCGAAATTATGCAATTCTGCGGGCGGAAAGGATTGCCTGGCTGGCTGGATTCGGAACTAGGCAAGCAGGATAAACTTTGCAAAAAGTCTGCAAACAAAAAATTAGCCACTTAGCAATATTTGCTAAGTGGCCAATTTAACTGGTCGGAACGAGAGGATTCGAACCTCCGGCCCCCTGAACCCCATTCAGGTGCGCTACCAGACTGCGCTACGTTCCGAGAGTGTATAGAGCCATTTTTAGCATTTCCTCTGTGCTGCTGTCAACTGCTACTTGTCATGCGCCGACCTTTGCTTCCTGAGTCGGCTGAGGATGGCTTGCAGTTCTTGCTTAATTTGTTCGAGGAGACCGTGCTCGGACGCTGGATGATCCGCCCCGGGCATCAATGTCTGTCCCAACATTTCCTGTCGTCGCATGCTTTTGAGCAATTTGCGCGCCCCGGAAATAGTGTAGCCATCTTCGTGCAGCAGCGTTTTGATGACCAGAAGGTTCTCCACGTCCTGCCGCCGGTAGAGTCGTTGCTTGGATTTTCCGCGATACGGCCTGACTGTGGTGAATTCCGTCTCCCAGTAGCGCAACACGTGCGGGTCTACCCCGACGAGGTCGCTGACTTCGCCAATCCGGAAATAGACCTTGTCCGGAATTTGTCGGATATCGGGCGTTGCTCGTTTCACATCACGAAGGACTCGTCGAACGCTGTAGTTATGCGCAAGTACCTCTGCAACAATAAGCCGGAAAAGGAAGGCGTACCCGCAAACCTTAAACCGATTGCTATTTATTGAGTCGTTCGCGCAGTCGTTTACTCGGCCGAAAGGACACCATCTGTCGTTTGGTGATAATCATGGATTCGCCGGTGCGCGGATTGCGACCGCGGCGCGGCGATTTGTCGCGGACCGTAAGCGTACCGAACTGAACAAGCTTTATAGACTCGCCCGCGATCATGGTGTTTTTCATGGTGGCGAACACCGTGTCAACAATTTCCGCGGCGTTGCGCTGGGAGACACCCAGTTTTTCATTGACCGCAATGGCCAGTTCTTTGCGGGTAACATTTTGTTTTTTCATGCTTCGGATCCTTCGCGAATATGGGCCTTGAATTCTGCCGTCAGGGCGCGGACGATTTTCTCGTGTGCCCGGTCCACGGTCTGGTCATCCAGGGTGCCGGTGGCGGAGCGATAGGTGATTGACAGGGCGACGCTTTTGTATCCTGTCTGAATGGGTTT
>JAVEYP010000308.1:0-3539 GCA_034003445.1 Desulfobulbus sp. | reverse complement strand
CACGCTCCGCTCGTTGCATGGATATTCCCTTGCTGTACTCATTCTTTTTTTAGAAAACGTCGGATCTTCCGCCGCTCGTGCTTGTCAGGCCGTCGCTCAGGGATACCTTGCTGCCCCAGCGCCCGCCGCTCCTCTTGCTGGAATTCACGCCGGGTCACGGATTCTTCGGTCTCTTCGTAGAGCGTGCGGGCAACCGTTGCCGGTCCGCGTTTGTCGCTGAGGCCCAGAACACGCACCGTCCGTTCGACCTGGTCGAGGCGGATGGCCAGGAGATCATCGACCCGCACGGCCCGTGCCGGTTTGACCCGACCGCCATTGACGTCCACGTGCCCCCCGTTCACCGCCTGCGAGGCGAGTGTCCGCGTCTTAAAGAAGCGGGCCGCCCACAGCCATTTTTCGATTCGTACCGCGTCCATGTCTGCGTTCGCCATCCCCAATAATTTGGCTAAATACCACAATTTGCCGTTTCGATCAAATAAGAAGAGGGACCGGTCGGCGGCAGGAGGTTGCCGACCGCGGAAAAATCAGGTATGAGGGCGGGCAACACTCCCGAGGGGTCTGTACCATGCCTATCCAAACCGTTGGCATCAATCATTTCGTCTGCCCAGTACGCATCCGCGAAAAAAGCGGCGGTTTGCAGCAAACCGTGGCCACGGTCGACCTGTTCGCGCGCATGCCCGAGGACCGGCTAGACTCCTGCGTGGCGGTGATGACCGCCCTCTTGGCCGAATACCTGCCCGACATCCACGCCGGCTTGTTTCCAACCCTACTCACCCGGGTATGCGACCGGCTGCACGCCGGCGAGGCACGCCTAGCCATGTCTTTTCCCTACTTCATCGCCAAGAAAGCCCCGATATCCGGCACGGTCAGCCTGATGGAGTATCAATGCGGGTTCACCGCCTCATCTGCGGACATGGGCGAGCCGATGCTCACTGTCACTGTGCCGGTGACCACCCTCTGCCCCTGCTCCAAGGAAATCAGCGCGGCCGGGGCGCACAACCAGCGGGCCGAAGTCACCCTTAGTCTGCAACCCACGGCGCTCATCTGGCTGGAGGATCTCATCAGCATGGTCGAGGGCTGCGGCTCTGCCCAGGTGTACGCCCTGCTCAAGCGACCGGACGAGAAATTCGTCACCGAGGCCGCCTACGCCAACCCGATGTTTGTCGAGGATGTGGCACGCATGGTCGCCCAGCGGGCACGGCGCCACCCCGACATCGCCCGGTTCTCAGTGGGGGTAGAGAGCTTCGAGTCCATTCACAACCACAGCGCCTACGCCTTTATCGACAGCCATGATCTGGACCGGGACGAAGCCGGCTCCTGAACCCCTTTAGCAACCCGCCGACTGACCGAGACCGCCCAGACAAAGGTACTTCATCTCCAGGTATTCCTCGATACCATACCGTGAACCCTCGCGGCCGATGCCCGATTCCTTGATTCCGCCAAACGGCGCTGACTCCGATGACATGCGACCGGTGTTGATGCCCACCATGCCGTATTCCAGGGTTTCCGCGGTCCTCCAGATACGGCCGATGTCGCGGCTGTAGAAGTAGGCGGCCAGTCCGTACGGGGTGTCATTTGCCAGGGCCACGGCCTCGCAATCCTCGCGAAAGCGGAACAGCGGCGCCACCGGACCAAAGGTCTCTTCGCGGGCGATGCGCATCGACGGCGTGGCGTCGAGCAACACAGTAGGTTGGAAGAAGTATCCAGGCCCCTCAACCCGCCCGCCGCCGCAAGCAAGGCGCGCGCCCTGAGCCAGCGCATCGGAGATGTGCTCCTCCACCTTACGCACCGCCTCAGCGTCGATCAAAGGCCCCTGGTGCACCCCCTCCTCGAAGCCGGAGCCGACCCGCAGGCGCCGCACCGCCTCCACCAGTTTCGCCGCGAACCGGTCGTAGATACCCTCTTGGACGATGAAGCGGTTTGCGCAGACGCAGGTCTGGCCGGAATTGCGGTATTTCGAGGCAATGGCGCCGCGCACGGCCTCATCCACATCAGCGTCGTCAAAAACGATGAACGGCGCATGGCCGCCCAGTTCCAGCGAGATCTTCTTCACCGTGGCAGCGCAGTCGCGCATAAGCAGCTTACCCACTGCGGTCGAGCCAGTGAAACTCAGCTTGCGCACCAACGGGTTGCCGGTCATCTCCCGACCGATCTCGGCCGCCGGCCCAGTGACCACGTTGAACACGCCAGGCGGAATGCCGGCGCGGTCAGCCAAGCGGGCCAGGGCCAGGGCTGAAAAAGGAGTCCGGCCTGCCGACTTGACGACCACCGGACAGCCGGCCGCCAAGGCCGGGGCCGCCTTGCGGGTAATCATCGATGAAGGAAAGTTCCACGGCGTGATCAGCGCGCAGACGCCCACCGGTTCGCGGAGCACAACGATGCGCTTGCCCTGCTGCGCCATGGGGATGGTGTCGCCGTAGACCCGCTTGGCTTCCTCCGCGTACCACTCGACGTAGTTGGCCCCGTAGCGAACTTCCTCTCGCGCTTCGGCAAGCGGCTTACCCTGCTCAGTGGTCATGATCCGCGCCAGATCGTCTACGTTGGCGATGAGCAGGTCAAACCAGCGCCGCAGTAACCGGGAGCGCTCCTTGGCACTCAGGATACGCCAGCCCGGCCAAGCCGCATGGGCCGCACCGATGGCGGCCGCGGTTTCGGCACGGCCCAGGGAGGGCACCGAGCCGATGCGCGCGCCGCTGGCCGGGTCGAACACCCGTATCCGCCTCCCTTCTTCACTCTCCACCCACTCGCCGTTCACATAGCATCGCGAGCAAAACAATTCCTCGTCGCGCAGTTTCATAAAACCGCCCTCCCTCTCCGTCACGAACAAAAATTCAGACAAAGCGCCATCTCAGGGCGCCTGCCGTACTTGTGCACCAAACCATCGTGTCGGAGCCCAGATGGGTCGCACGGGGCGTTACTATACACGGGGCCGGCGGCATTTTCACGACGATTAGCGTGGCTCGACCGGAACTGCGGCCAGCCCGGCTCAGGTTTCCCCCTCGAGAACGAACACCCGGGTGGCGCCCTCAACGCCGCGCAGCCGCACTTCCCCGACCTCGCGCACGACAAAGGCCGCTACGATGTCCGGTTGCACCGCAGAGGTGAGATACACCTGGCAAGCCATCAACTCTGCAGCCAGCCGCTGGGCGATGTTGACCTCGTTGCCAACCACGGTGTAATCGAGCCGCCGGGGCGAGCCGACGTTACCCAGGAACACCCGGCCGCAGGTCATGGCAATGCCCAAGTCAACGCCGTGGAAATCTTCGTAGTCCTCGGCCCATCGCTCGCGCAAGGCGCGGAACCTGGAGCGTATTGCCCAAGCTGAGCGCGCGGCCGCCAGGTTGGGACACTCCAGCTCCATCGGTGCGCCGTACACCGCCAGCACAGCATCGCCCATGAACTTGTTCACCGTGCCACGCTGCTGGAACACCTCGTCAGTAAAAAATTGGAAAAACTCGTTGAGAAAGGAACGCAGGACCGGCAGGTCGACCTGCTGCACCAGACGGGTGAAATTCCTGATGTCGGCAAACAGGATGGTC
>JAVEYP010000307.1:0-3540 GCA_034003445.1 Desulfobulbus sp. | reverse complement strand
CGCCGAACACGATGGCAATGGAGGGGGTGTCGATGAACAGGCTCAGTGGCCCGCCCATGAGGATGGCCCAGATCATCAGGCCAAAGGAAACGACGATCCCTATTATGGTGGCAATATCCACGCTTCTTCTCGTTGAGAAAACAGCCGATTAAAGTTGGCCGGGCGGAATGGTCCGACCGTACAAAGGTACCTGCATTCGTCAGCCTGACAACAAGCTTGCAAGGTCAATGCCAACGACAGGGAAGGGCGCCGAGAACGGCACCTGTCGAGGAACGACCCTCTGCTCACGCAAAAAGGCTGTGCCAGTGTCAGTACCGGCACAGCCTTACGTCAGAAATTTGACCAGCCCTAGCGTTTGAGGTTGATCAGCTCGCTGAGCATCTCATCCACGGTGGTGATGATCTTTGAATTGGCCTGGAAGCCTCGTTGGGTGGTGATCATCTTGACAAATTCCTGGCCCATATCGACGTTGGACTGCTCGAGCGAGTTGGTGAACACTTTTCCCAGCTCCGAGCCGGGTAGGCCGACGCGGATGGTGCCAGCTTCAGCGGTGGCCTTGTAGTGATTGGAGCCAAGTAACTGCAGGCCACCTGGGTTCTGGAATTTAGCCAGTACCAGCTGGGAGATGTTGATCTGCCGACCGTTCGAGTAGGAGGCGACGACAATGCCCTCGCCGTTGATAGCCACGTTGGTCAGCTCGCCGGCGCCGTACCCGTCCTGGCTGGTGCCTATGATGTCCGAGGCGCTGTCGTACTGGGTGCAGTCAAACACCAGGGTGAGGGGCTGGCCAACCACGGAGCCGTTGCCCCAGTCGGGCAGGGCCAGGGCGACCTCCACCGGATCGGCGGTGCCGTCACCGTCAAGGTCGGCCAGGTTGCCGTTGGCGTCGAAGCTCAGGTTGCCCATGTTGGCTAGCGTGGCTGGGTCGCCGTCGGTGGTGTAGGCCATGGCCCACTCGTTGGTGGCGTTGTCGACCAGTCGCCAGTAGACCGAAAGCAGGTGCGGCTGACCGAGCGAGTCGTAGACCTGGCCCGGGGCGGTATAGTTGTAGGTGGCCCTGTTGGCCGGGTCGATGGCGCCCGCGCCGAGCTCGGCGGAGTTCTCGTCGAGGTTGGTGGTGAAGGTCAACTCACTGGAGGCTTTGGCGCCGATCAGGCCGACGTTGGTCACCTGGATGTCGGTCGGGTCGCGGGTGTTGACCATGCCGGTGGTGTCGAACCCCTTGCCCTGGACGCGCATCCCCTCCGGGTTCACTAGAAAGCCCGCGTTGTCGAAGCGGAAGGCACCGGCCCGGCTGTAGTAGGTGCTGTTCCCAGCCGGTTGCTTGAGCAGGAAGAAGCCCTCGCCCTCGATGGCCACGTCGGTGTCCGAGCTGGTGGACTCGAAGGTGCCCTGGCTGAACACGTTGTCCACTGTGGACAGCCCCACGCCGCGCCCGATCTGAGACTTGCCGCCGGAGCCGGAGACGTTACTTGACAGCAGGTCCGAGAACACCGTGCGTGCGCCCTTGAAACCCAGGGTATTGGTGTTGGCCAGGTTGTTGCCGATGACGCTCATGGCTTGGGAGTTGGTGTTCAGTCCACTGACACCGCTGTACAGCGCGCTGGTGATGCCCATGTCGATCTCCTTGATGGCTGACCCTTGGCTCGTGCAAGGGGTGGTTGGTTGTGCGAAGTGGTGGCCGCCCCTGGCTCAGGTGGCCGCGCCGATAATGTCCGCCAGCTCGTCGGCGACTGTTGTGGTGGCGTCGGCGTCCGCGTCCTTGCTTGTCGTCGGGAAAGTTTCGTCGGCCGGAACCGTGCCGCTGACGGTAGCGTCTGCCATCTCGTCTCTGCCCGTGGTCCCGGCGTCGGTCGTGGTGGCCGTGGTGGCCAGCCCTTTCTCGTAGACACCGCGGATACCGGACACGAGGAATTCCCCGGTGCGGGTAACGATCAGCGGCTCGCTGCCGCTCAAGTCCACCCCGGTCACGGTGGTGCGCACCAGCGGTGCGACCATAACGGTGGCCTCAGCGCTGGCGCTCTGGGCCGCGGTGGCCAGCAGGTAGGTGCCGGCCGGGAGGGCCCTCCCGTTCTGGTCCAGACCGTTCCAGGTGAGGAAATGCTCGCCCGGACTGGTGTCGCTTGCCTGCAGGGTAGCGACCGTGGCGCCGGTGCTGTTCCGGATCTGCAAAGTGATGTTCGTGGCCGGGCCGTCGACCCGGTAGCCGATTTGCGTTGGCGCACCGTCATACGAGAAGTGAGAATCCTCGACTACCACCTCTTTGCCGATCAGAGAGAGGGCCGAGACCTTCTGCGAGCTGGCCTGGGCTGCGGCTAGGCCGTCCATGGCGTCGTTGAGGTTGAACAGCTGCTCGAGCTGGCTGTACTGGGCCAGCTGGGCGGTGAACTCGGTGGCGTCAGTAGGATTGAGCGGGTCCTGATTCTGCAATTGGGCGACCAGCAGGGTGAGAAACTCATTTTGGCCAAGGGTGTTCTCGGTTTTTGTCGAGGTGGCTGTCGTGCTGGCGGCGGTGTTGTTCAGGGCCGAAATGGTGTTCATGACCGTTCTCCTCCGTTCAGGCGACGACGTTGAGGCCGTGGGCTGGTGGGGCTGTCGGCTGCGCCGTTTCGGCCCCGGACGGCACAAAGGCAGACGGCGGGGTCCTGACCTCAGGGGCCGGGGGCGCCAGCTGGCGGTTGGGGTTGTCGTGGAAGCGTTGGCTGTCGGTGTTGTCACTGGCGGCAAGGGTCACCTCGACCTGCTGCAGGTGGAGTCCCTGCTGCTCCAGGGCCTCACGCAGCCTCGGCAGGTGCCGGTCGATCATCTCCTGGGCCTGCGGATTTTGGGCGATGATGTGTGCCGTGATGTTGTCCTGCTTGACCTTGATCTCCATGCGCAGCTCACCCAGTTCCTGCGGGTTGAGCCTGAGCTGAATGGTGGTGGTTGCCAGTTTGCTCTGCTGGGACAGGTGGGTGAGCAGCTGGTCCATGGCCGCGCTGTCGGGGACGATCAGGCCCGAGGGCAGCCGCACGCCGGCGCTTTCCACTCCGGCAGTGCTGCTCGCGGGCGAAGCAGCGACCTCTTGCTGAAGGGCGAAGAGCAGAGGCGGCCCGTCCTGGCCGGAGACGACCATCGGCTGCCTAGCCTGCAAGGACTCGGCCTGCCGGCTGCCGGTGTCGGCCGGCCGGTTGTGCTCCTTGCTGCCGGATGCCTCCTGGTGCGGCCCACCGTTCCCACGCACGCTGGCCGGCGCGTCACTGGGCAGGTGCGAGCGGATGGCAAGGTCAGCCACGTCCTGGCGTACCTGTTGACCCGAGAGGGCTGGCGCGGTGTTCACGGCAACGACCTCGGGCAGGTCACTTTCGGCCGGAGCCGCCTGCTGCTGCACGGTGATAATTCTGCTGAAATGGATATCTGGGCCCATTGGGTCGAGGCGCTGTCCTCCCGCACTTGGCGGGTTTTTTTGGTCCAGGTGGTTGATGGCGGATTCGCTGGTCGGAGATGCGGCTCTGCTGAAGGCGTCTTGCGGAGAGACGGCTGGTGGCTGCGAGGCGGCAC
>JAVEYP010000306.1:0-3546 GCA_034003445.1 Desulfobulbus sp. | reverse complement strand
TATTGACCGCGGGCTCCAGCGGCCCGGCCGAGGCAGGCACCTGTCCCGGCTCGCGCTGGCCAACTGTGTCCACCCGTGGGGTCAGCATGCGTCGCACTAGCCGCGCCGTGTCCCTGCCGGCAAAGGAGAGGCGACCCAGGGTGCGCCGCTGTTGCACCAGGCCGGCGACGAAGAGCAGCAGCCGCGGCAGCAGTCCGTAGAAGATCATGCTGAGACAGAGGAAGGGCCACCAGCTGACCAGGTCACCGGTCGCTAGGTGACGGATACCCTCCTTGAGGATCATCTGGCTGCCTTCGATCTGGGCAAGCCCAGGGTAGGCCACGGAGGCTGGTAGGGCCCAAGACCAGGGCAGCGCCATCCAGCGGATCAACTCGGCAACGGTCTCGGCGGATAGCTGCAGGGTGGACTGCCAACCAAAGGCGACGTCGGCGAACACCACCCTGGAAAGGGTTGCGCTCAGCACACCCAGATTGAAACCGACCCCCGCCAGCTGGGAGAGAAGAAAGGCTGGCCAGACGAGCAGCGACGCCGCCTCACGGTGCTGCTTGAGCCCGCCGAGCAGGGCGGCGAAATCGAGTCGCTGTCGGCCGCTCATCCGCCGGAAGACGAGGCCCCGCAAGCCGTCGATGGCACGCATGAGCAGCCTTCCAGCAAGCCCGTAAAGTACCGAATGCTCCAGGCGCTGCCCACGTATCCACCGCCAGGAGAAGAGGAGCAGCTGCAGCCCGATGAGGAGCACCTGAGCGAGCACAAACACGCCGATGTAGCCGGACACATTGATTGGCTTGGTGCCGGCGTAGAGAAGAAAGGGCGCAGCCAAGCCCAGGCCGGTGAGCAGTCCGAAGACGAGCACCAGCGCCGCGCTGACGCGGAACAGCTCCTGCCAGATCGCACTGGGCAGCAGCGCGCCCACCGCATCCTGCTCGCGGGAGTGCTGCAGACGCCGGACAGTCAGCCAGCGGCGCGCCAGCACTCGGGGTGGGACCTCGGCCGCGCCGTCGAGATCCGGCTGGATTTTAGTCAGGTAGATAACCCGGTCGCGCCGGGCCGCGGTCTCCTCGTCGCCCTGGTCGCGCAGGACCTCGTCGGCGTTGAAGAAATAGTGCAGGTCGAGGAGGTCGGCGATCTGCCAGCGCGGCTTCACGACAGCGCCTCAGGAGCCCTGGCGAGTTCGTTGGTGCAGGGCGAGGTCGATGAGCACAAGCGCGGCCATGGCCTCGACGATGGGCACCGCCCGCGGGACCACGCAGGGGTCGTGGCGGCCCTTGGCCTCCAGGCTGACCGGCTCGCCGTCAAAGTCCACTGTCTCCTGGGCCATACCGATGGTGGCGACCGGCTTAAAGGCTACTCGGAAGACGATTGGCTCGCCATTGGTGATGCCGCCCTGCACGCCGCCGCTGTGGTTGGTGCGGGTACCGAGGCCATTGCCCTTGCGCACAAAGGGGTCGTTGTGCACGCTGCCGCGCAGGCGCGTGCCAGCAAAGCCGGAGCCGATGTCAAACCCCTTGGTGGCAGGCAGGCTGAGCATGGCCTGGGCCAGCCGCGCCTCCAACTTGTCGAATAGGGGCTCGCCCAAACCTGTGGGCACGTTGCGGCATACGCAGGTGACGATGCCCCCAGTCGAGTCTTTGGCTTCAAGCACCTCGCGCACCCGGTCCTGCATACGCGCCGCCATGGCTGTATCCGGGCAGCGGATGATTGTTCGGTCTACCTCGGCCCGAGTGATACGCTCGATGTCCGCCAAGGGGGCCTTGATGTCGCCCACCTCGCTCACCCAGGCAACGATCTCCGTGCCAAAGGTCTGGCGCAACCACTTTTCGGCAATGGCCCCGGCCGCCACTCGGCCGATGGTCTCGCGGGCGCTGGATCGCCCGCCGCCGCTCGAGGCGCGGATGCCGTACTTCATCTGGTAGGTGTAGTCGGCGTGCGATGGCCGAGGGATGCGGCTCATCTCGCCGTAGTCCCCAGGCCGCTGATCGCGGTTGCTGACCAGCAGCATGATCGGTGTGCCCAAAGTGCGGCCGAACTCGGTGCCCGAGTAGATGGTCACCTGGTCGGCCTCCTGACGTGGGGTCGACAGGTCGCTCTGCCCTGGCCGCCGCCGGGTGAGTTGCGGCTGGATGTCGGCCTCGCTGAGTTCCAGGTCGGGCGGGCAGCCGTCGACGACGGCGCCGACCGCCTTACAGTGCGATTCGCCGAAGGTTGTGACTTGGTAGAGGGTGCCGAGGGTGCTGGACATGGGAGGACTCCTTTTTTGAGCTGGTTGGCGGACTGTGCGGCGGGTCGAGCGTGCTGGCAAGAAAAATGTAGTTTTTGGGGCCACGGAACATGTGATGGCATGGGGCAACGCCCTTCGAAGACCATGGGGAGCGGTTTGGCGGATTATCTCCCTGTCCCGCAACTCTCCTTCCGTACAGGTCACAGGCCGCTGAATTCCTGCAGATCAGATCGATGGCTGCGGCCATCGAAGCGAAATAGATTATTCCGCGAATAATCACCCCCTGGAGGTCAGTAGCTTTAGAGGTGGCCGCGGCCCGTAAGCCGCTTTGTTCTCTTTCCCCGATTGTACTCTTCTCTCCTCGTGGGTGTTCCTTTTGAAAAAAGGGAAGCTTACAATATAAGGAATTCAGCTATTCTCTTGGCAGGGCAAACGACATTCTTCTTTGCCTCCCGGAACCTCGTGTATCGGTCCCCGACTAGCCATCTTGAGCCAATCGATCACTACTCAGCATTGGGTGAGTGAAAATTCGCAACTTTCACGACCAAAAAAACGCTAAATAAAAAAAGAGGTGATAAAATTGGCATTAAACATGGCGTGCGGCAATGCGGTTTTCCGAATTTCGCACGTATGGTACGGTCAACGTTCCTAAGCAGCGTGTTGATTTAAAATGGTTTTTTTCAACAACGCCTATTTTTTGCATCGTAAAGACGGCCCAATTGTTTTTCTGTGATGTTAAAATGTTCTATGAGAGGAATTCAAGAAGTTCCGCAAAAGGCAGCTTAACCATCACCTGTCAAGCAGTCGGTTATTGGACAAGATACAAATGGGTGCACATTTCAAGGACGATGCCCTGTTCGCCGTCATTCGCGCCAATTTTGTCCCAGTGCCCGACCATCGGGACAACCAATGCCAAGATTCCCATGGTCTCCACCCTGATGAGGGGGTTGTAATGTTCTGGCTGAAAGATCGACCCTAGTTTGAGTTGGAGGAACCGGGGGCAGGCCAGCCCGGCTGTCTGCCTATTGTGTACGATGCAAGCTAGTCTTGTCTGCTGAGACAGTATTTTGTAATTTTTGAGTGGAACTTCTGCCTTTAGGGTTCCTCGAAAAATAGCTGCAGTAAAAGTACAGTAAAATTTCGATTTTTATCGATAAATTAGGCAGATGTGATATTGTATCGAGAAATTATCCGGCACCCGTCAGCTAACGGAGACCAACATGCACCAACTGGGATTTCTCGACTTCACCACCAGGCTGCAACGTATCGACAAGGCGGGTGACCCACTGCGCAAGCTGAACGAAAATGTCGACTGGGAGCAGTTTCGA
>JAVEYP010000305.1:0-3565 GCA_034003445.1 Desulfobulbus sp. | reverse complement strand
AGTGCGTGTGTCGGGTTTTGGCCCGGAAGCGGCGATCGGCCTGCTTGCCCAAATGGGCGGCGGCTACAACGTTGTCGCGCTCATCAGGATGTTGCGCAATGAGCGGCTGGCGGAACCAGCCGCAGATGCTCTGCGACTGCTGACTAAGATCTACGAAGTCTTTGACGAGGTCGCCTCTTTGGCCGGGGAAAACGCGGCCGCGATGGGCCTGCTCGAGTCTTGGGCCGCGGCGGAATGGTTCACTGCCAGCCCTGAGATCAAGGAGCGCATCGTCTGCACCGTGTACAAAGTGGACGGGGAGATCAACACCGATGACTTCTCGCCCGGCAATCAGGCCCAGTCCCGCGCCGACATCCCCCTGCACGCCACCTTTTTTGGCCGCAGTCGTTTCCCAGACGGGCTGGAGACGATCGCCGCCTTCCGCAAGGAGGGCAGGACAGTGGCCTTTGCCGGCGACGTGGTCGGCACCGGCTCTTCACGTAAGTCTGCTATCAATTCAGTGAGCTGGCTGCTCGGCGAGGACATCCCCCACGTGCCCAATAAACGCCGGGGCGGCCTCGTGCTCGGCGGCACCATTGCGCCCATTTTTTACGCCACCGCGCGCGACGCTGGTGTGCTGCCAGTGCAGTGTGATGTCAGTGCTTTGGCCACCGGTGATCAATTGACCCTTGATCTCCACCACTGGAGACTCACCGGTCCCGAGGGGGTGGAGATTCCGGTTGAGGCGCCGCCGGTGACCCTGCTCGATGAGTACCGGGCCGGCGGCCGGCTCAACCTGATCATTGGCCGCAGCCTCACCAAGGCTGCCTGCAAAGCCCTGAACCGCCCCGAACCGGCGATCTTCCGGGAGAGCACCAGCCCATCGCAGACTGAGCCTGGACAGGCCTACACCCTGGCCCAGAAGATAGTTGGCCGTGCCTCTGGCCAGGACGGTATCCTGCCTGGCATGGTCTGTGAGCCGAGGATAACGACTGTGGCCTCGCAGGACACCACCGGTCCGATGACCATGCAGGAACTCGCCGAACTCGCCTGTCTACGCTTCAAGACCGACCTGTTCATGCAGTCCTTCTGCCACACTGCCGCCTATCCCAAGGCCTCGGACCTGGGCCGCTGGCAGACCATGACCGAGACCACCATCAGCTGCGGCGGTGTTGCGCTCAAACCCGGGGACGGGATCGTCCACTCCTGGGTGAACCGGATGCTGCTGCCGGACACGGTGGGCACAGGCGGCGATTCGCACACCCGCTTCCCGCTTGGTATCTCTTTCCCCGCTGGCTCTGGACTGGTAGCCTTTGCCGGCGCCCTCGGCTTCATGCCGCTGGAAATGCCCGAATCGGTGCTCGTACGGTTTTCGGGAAAACGACGTCCGGGAATCACGGTCCGCGACATGGTCAACGCTATTCCCTGGTTTGCTCTCCGCGCGGGCCTGCTGACCGTGGCCAAGAAGGGCAAGAAGAATGTGTTCGCCGGTACGGTGCTCGAGATCGAGGGGCTGGATGACCTGAGTGTCGAGGAGGCCTTTGAACTGAGCGACGCCTCGGCTGAACGCAGTGCCGCCGCCTGTGCGTTGCAGTTATCCTTGCCGGCCGTGGTCGTCAACATGAAGGCCAATGTGGCCCTGCTCCAGCAGATGATCGTTGACGGCTATGCGGATCAGAGTGCCCTGGAGCGGCGCGTTGCCGCCATGGAGCGTTGGCTCGCCAGTCCGGAGCTGCTGCAACGTGACAAAACAGCGCATTATAAGGCCGTTCTCGAGATTGACCTTGCCGCCATCAGTGAACCGCTGCTTGCCTGCCCGAACGATCCGGACGATGTCCGGCCACTGGGTGAGGTGGCCGGGACCGCCATCGACGAGGCCTTCATCGGCTCTTGCATGACCCACCTCAGCCATCTACGCAACGCGGCCCGTCTGTTACGCGACGAGCCCTACGCGGTCAGCAGGTTGTGGATAGCTCCCGCGACCCGCATGGATCGGGACGCGATCCAGCGCGAGGGGGGGTTGAGTGTCTTCGCTCAGGTGGGTGGCCGGGTCGAGATTCCCGGATGCAGTCTGTGCATGGGGAACCAAGCCCGAGTGCGGCCAGGGGCCACGGTTATGTCCACCTCGACCCGCAACTTCGACAACCGCCTTGGCGACGGTGCCCGGGTCTACCTGGGCTCGACCGAACTGACCGCGCTCACCGCCCTGCATGGGCATCTGCCCACCCCTGGAGACTATTTCGCTTTTCTCGCGAAAAAAGGACTGACGGGCTGAGACTGTCGCCTGCGGTCTGGGCGGTCAACGCATAACGCCGCAGTTCCCGAGAAGATTCCGGGGACTGCGGCGTTTGTTGTTTGTGGATCGTGAGGTGTACCGCCTGCGAACGGCTGTCCCTCAGCGGTCGATCTGTCTCAGAGCGCCTTGCGGGCGAAATCCTCTACCAGGGTGGCCACGGCCTTCTCGGTCGCTCCTTCAAAGAGCGCGTCGTACTGGTAGTCGGCGAGAACCGTCTGCGGTGACACCTTAACGTCCACCCGGTTAGTCCACACCACGGTGCCCGTGTAGGCGTCCTGCACCCAAATGCGTAATTGGACCACGGCCTGGGGAATGTGACCGGAATTATGGGCCATGTTGCCTAGCGCGGCGCCGAAGCCACCCCAGACGATGGTATTGCCCATAGTCCCGCCGGAGACACCCAGGATAGACTGATCCGATGCACCGGTGTACGGCCATTTCGGGTCCCAGTCACCGTACAGGGCACCATAGGTGCCGCCCGCCAGCATGCTGCCCCACTCGTCATACTTGTCGGCATTGGCCTGGCCAAAGGCGATTTTGTTAGTAACCCCGGTCACGAAACCGATGACGCCTTTTTTCCACGGTGCCCAGGAGGGATCCAGCCGGTCCTTGTACTGGATGATCCTGCCGCGGACGATGTAGTCGGCGGCGAAATGGCGGCCAATCTTGATGATTTCCTGCTGGGTCAGGCCGTGGGTGCCCGGGCTCTGGCTGAGTTCGCCGCTGTTGGAGGTCCTCTTGGTCAGGTCGATGTAGTGCTGCAGGTGGCCCTTCATGGCATCCGACCAGTCACTCTGCATCTCCTGCTCCAGGGTGCTCGTCTTCCTGTTGTCATAGGCGACTACGCTGATGATGTTCTGGTCGACCAGATACAGGAAGACATCCTCCTCGACCGGCATATGGAAGGAGTATTTGAGGAGTTGGTCCGTCACATTCTCGCTGATGAAGAGGTTGCGACGGTAAGCCGATTCCAGATTATCGGCGTAGGAATAATCCGCGAACGGCAAGACAATGACCGTTCTGTCGGCGCCCACAAAATTTTTTACGGTCGGTGCGACTTTCAGCGATTCGTGCACGGTCGTCCCGCAACCGCCGAGAAGAAGGACCAATACGCCGATAAGCAGTTGGCGGCTAGACATCATACCATTTCTCCTGTTCGTTCTGGATAACATCAAAGTGTTTTCGGTTAAATGACCCTGGGCGAAAGCAGGATGACCAGTTCACGTTTTTGTTTGATCTTTTCCTCGACACCAAAAAGGTACCTTATGATCGGGATGCTGCCGACGATGG
>JAVEYP010000304.1:0-3568 GCA_034003445.1 Desulfobulbus sp. | reverse complement strand
TCCGATCTGACCGAGTTGCGACTCCTTGGTGTTCATAAAAATGACTTGCCCGCCCAAGCCGTACATTGCCGCTTCGAACGACACCCGGGTGCGCGTCGAGGGCTTTTCAAAGAGCAGGCAGATCCTGCGTCCCTCGAGCTGCCGGTGGCGGATGCCGGCGCGACTCTCGGCCTTCAGTTCGAGTGCTCGGTCGATCAGCGCCTGCAGTTCGCCCTTGCTGAAATTACCCAGTGCGAGAAGATGGTTGTTCATGGTTGGGTCCCAAGTCTCCGGGTACGCACCGGCACGCCTGCCGGGCCGCCCTGGCCACCGGTTACAGCGTTGGTGCCTTGTAGAAAAAAAGTAACTGATACATAAAAACAACCAGTTTGCAAAGTGATATTATGGCCGAAAAACGCATTGAACGGGTGGTGGGCGGCGGATACGGTCAGTCCGCAACAGCGACCACTGCCCAATCAAAAAACAGCGCCGAGAGGAGGCTTTTCAGACCGATGACCAGGGCCAGCAACCACACGACCACCTGCACCATGCGCCCGCCCACCCAGACAAGCAGACCCAAAGCGATCCAGTGGACCTAGACGACAACGACCTTTTGCTCACTGAGACCAACCAGCCCGCCGATTATCGGCATGAGCGCCTGGAAGAAAACAAAATGGCAGAGAGTCTGAAGCAGGGGCATAAATGAAGCGGCCGGAGGACAACGCCCGCCGCCAAGGCCACGCCCTGGACGATGAGGGAAAATGCGTCCGCCCTCGGACTGGAGCGCTCCTCGCTGGCGGGTCAGGCCAGCGCGCCGAGCACAACGTCGAGCTTGTCGATGAGTAAGTCGATCTCCGCCTCAGTGACGATTAGCGGCGGCACGAAACGCAGCACCGCATTGCCGGCGAAGTTGATGATTGCGCCCTCCTCGAACATCTTTTGGACGATGGCCGCGCCCAACTCGATGCCCCGGTCGGTGAGCACGAGGCCAAGCAGCAGGCCACGGCCGCGCGCACCCACGGCCAGTGTGGGGTGGTGCGTCGCCACCTCCTCCAGGCGCCCGAGGAAATAGCGGCTGCGCTCCTGGACGGTGGCGAAGAAGCCTTCGGCGAGCATGACCCGCAGCACCTCGACCGCTGCTGCGGCCGCCACCGGGTTGCCGCCGAAGGTCGAGGCGTGGCTGCCAACAGTCAGCGAGGCGGCTATCTTTTCCGTGGTCAGCATGGCGCCCATAGGCAGGCCGTTGGCAAGCGCCTTGGCCATGGTCAGAATGTCCGGGATCACGTCCAGCTGTTCGTAGGCGAACAGGGTACCGGTGCGGCCCATGCCGGTCTGCACTTCGTCGAAGATGAGCAGCAGACCGTGGCGGTCGCACAGTTCCCGGATTGCCCGCAGGTAGGTCCGATCCAGCGGTCGGACCCCGCTCTCGCCCTGCAGCGGCTCGCAGAGGACTGCACAGGTTAGCGGTGTGATCAGCCGCTCGATGGCCGCGGGGTCGCCAAACTCCGCATGCACGAAACCCTGAGGCATCGGCTCGAAGCCCTGATGAAACTTAGGCTGGCCGGTGGCCGCAACTGCGGCCAGCGTACGACCGTGGAAGGAGCCGAGCAGCGAGATAATCTCATAGCGGCCCGGGCCGCTATGAATGCGGGCCAGCTTGATGGCCGCCTCATTGGCCTCGGCGCCGGAGTTACACATAAACACCCGGTCGGCAAAGCTGTTGGCCACGAGCAACTCGGCCAACTCGATCTGCGGTAGGGTGTGGAACAGGTTGGAGACATGCACCAAGGTCTGCGCCTGGCGGCTGATGGCCTCGCTGACCCGCGGGTAGCAATGGCCGAGCGAGCAGACAGCGATGCCGGCGAGAAAATCGAGATACTCGCGACCGTCTGCGTCCCACAGCCGGCAGCCGCTACCGCGCACCATCGCCGCCGGAAAGCGGCTGTAGGTACCTATGAAAACCTTGTTGCCCCTATCCGCCCAATCTGCGTTACTCATGCCACCAGCTCCGTTCCTATACCTGCGCGCGTGAAGATCTCCAGCAGGATCGCGTGCTCCTGTCGGCCATCGATGATATGTGCCTTCGCCACTCCACCGTCCAGCGCCGACTTGCAGCAATTGACCTTAGGGATCATGCCGCCCTTGATCACCCCGGCTTCGATCAGGTCGTCGATCTGGTCGCGGTAGATGGTGGAGATCAACTCGTCACGACTGTTTTTGACCCCCTCGACGTCGGTGAGCAGGATCAGCTTGATTGCCTTCAGTTCGGCGGCGATGGCCCCGGCCACCAAGTCGGCGTTGATGTTAAACGCTTGGCCGTCCTCGCCCACACCCACTGGTGCGATCACCGGGATAAAATCCCGGCGGGCCAGGGTCTCAAGAACATCCGGGTTGACCCGGGTGACCTGACCGACCCGACCAAGGTCGATCAACTCTGGCGGCCGATCTTCGCTGGTGGGCTTGGTGTGAAGGGTCAGCTTGCGTGCCTGGACAAGGTCCGCGTCACGGCCGGACAAACCAACGGCTTTGCCACCGCAGTGATTGATCAGGCCGACGATTTCCTTGTTGACCTTACCGACCAGCACCATCTCAACCACGTCCATAGTCTCGCCGTCGGTGACCCGCATGCCTTGCACGTAGCTCGGCGTCACCCGCATCTTCTCAAGGAATCGGTTGATTTGTGGCCCGCCGCCATGGACGACCACCGGGTTGATGCCAATGTGCTTCAGCAGGATAACGTCCAGGGCAAAATTGCGCTTCAGTTCCTCGTCGACCATGGCGTGACCGCCATACTTGATCACCACTGTGCTGCCGCTGAACTCGCGCATGTAGGGCAGCGACTCCACCAGCACCCTAGCCCGGGCGATCTCCTTGTCCATGGTCTCCCCGTTTTCCACTCGCTTCTCCTCGTGTCAGCCGTTACCGCTGCATATCCAAAACGACGGTCACTCTACCTCCACCCGTCTCCCATGTAAACCGCTCTCTGCCACCAGCCGGCAAAAGGGACGCCGTGCACCGCCCGAACCGCTTTACATTACAACAAGAACCAAGTAATATGTTCTAGCTCTTGCAAAAAGCAAACCTGAAACAAAAACTACTTTTCTACGTGCCTTTCTGAGGAATGCCATGAGTCTTTTTCTTTCCGCCACGCGACGCGCGCTCGCCATCACGGTCATCGCGCTGCTGCCGGCCCTCGCCTGTGGGGCGCCGACTGCTGGCAGCTCCAATGAACCGATCAATATCGAGGCCAACCGGATGGTCTCCCAGGAAAACGGCAACTCGGTGGTGTTCATCGGCAACGTCGAGGCCAAACAGGGTAAACTCACCATCCGCTCCGAAGAGATGACCGTCTTTTACACGGAAAGCAAGGGCGGCAAGGACAACGCAACCACCTCGCAGATGGATCGACTCATTTGCAAGAATAATGTCAAAATCACCCAAGAAGACTGGCTTGGCACTGGAGACCGCATGGACTACTTCGCCAAGGAGCGCAAGGTCATCCTCTCGGGTAACGCGAAGACCTGGCAGGGACCGAACATGGTCTCCGGCAAGACCATCATCTACTATCTCGACGAGAAGCGGTCCGTGG
>JAVEYP010000303.1:0-3581 GCA_034003445.1 Desulfobulbus sp. | reverse complement strand
AACGGATTGTCTGGTGGAACTGATCCGTCCGCGTTTACCCTGATAACCTTGCCTAAGTTTTGTTCCCAGCTCTGTGCCGGTGCCTGTTTCTCCCGGTCACCGGACGTGATGAATAAATGCCCGTCTGGGCTGAATGCCAGCCGGTGTGAATAATGCCCGCTGCCTGTGACTTTGGGTGTTTGCCGCCAGATAATTTCAAGGTTTTCCAGTTGTGGCTTTGCGGTCGCGGGATTGAATCGAGCCCGTGCAACAACAGCGCCCTTTTTGCCTGTCGAATCCTGCTCAACGTAGGACAGGTAAATCCAGTGATTATCCTTGTAGTGAGGATGGAGAACAACATCACCCAAACCTCCTTGCCCGCCATAAGCTATCTTCGGCACGCCTGTAACGGGTAACATGGAACGGTCATCCAGACGAACCATGAGCAAAGTACCTGATTTTTCAGTTACCAGAAGGTCTCCGTCCGGTAGAAAGGTCATGGCCCAGGGTTCATTAAAGGCTCCAAAACTCTCGGCAACGAGTCTCGAGCCTGCATTCCCGTGAATCACGTTACCAGTCGGCTCGGCGTAGGTGTTGGAGGAAAGCAGGGTCAATAAAAAAGACAGGTAGGTTGTTAAACGTAATGATTGCATAGTCTTCTCCACTTTAAAAACCGCTTTGAATCGCAGTAAAAACTGTTCGGTTGGGCGAATGGTTAGGCGAAGCTCTCACGATAGTGCTGATGCCTTTGCTGTGATACGCTGATTCTAGTATTAGTCTGGATCGAAATATTTGGAGATGGCACTGTGCTCTAATTTAATTTTGTGAATGAGCCGATGTAGACGATGGACTCTCGTGAGCGAATGAAATATAAGATATATACCAAGGGTGAGTAAAGCTAAACATAAAGCGCCTAGTGGTATAAGTAGATGAAGGACGTGTTGTGTGTCGTAGTACCTGGAGGTAGCAACGAGTAGACTAAATACAGATAGAGGCAACGCAAGAACAGCAATTCCGGTGCGCATCAGTGCTAACGAAGTGCGTTCCTCAGCAAGGAGTAGTTGCGCTGCGCTTATTGCAGTTGAGTTTGATTCTTCTAATTCCGTGTTCATATGAGTTTGTTGCGGAAGCCTCCCGTCGTTATTCATCGCCATTCGAACGAATTTTTGTCTGCTGCGCCGCTGCGCCTCGTTTCTTCAGCCAGAGCCGGCTCGGAATCGCGTTGATAGCATCAAGAAACCATCTGCAGCCCTTTCAGCCGCTCGCTTTCACCCCTCGCCTCGTGGCAGAGTTGCAGCACCTGGGCGAACAGGTGATTGATCGCCTCCTCGTGGAGGCCGCGGAAACGGGCAAAGGCACAGTGATCAGGCCGGATATTGCCGGTCAGCCAGCGGAACGCCAGCTGCTCTTCACAGGCACTGGCGACGCGTCGCAAGGAGCGAATGCCGACACACCAGGCGTACAACAGCGTGGTCAGCATCATCTGCGGGTCATACGGTGGCTCCCCTTCATCGCCGTAGGCGGCGTAAAACTGCTCCAGATTGAAATGCTCGACGCAATCCCAGAGGAACCGGGCCAAGTGGTCTTCTTTCACCCACTGGTCGATCGATATCGGCAGCAGGTGCAGCTGGCTGCGGTTGGCTTTGTGAAATCGGCGGCCCATACGACGCTCCTTGTGCAAACCGGAGAGGCGAGAAATTCAAATAAATCAGGCTAATTCAATGACATATTTTGAAATTTACTGCATTAGTTTTGCAACAAGCCCATGGATTTGAGCATCCGCATTGCCCGACATTGGATTAGCGGATAACGGGCAACTTGGCAAAGATCAGGAGCCTCCCAAAAAATAGTATTGGTGGGCCGGCCGAACAACTCTGTCCTGAAAACAGTCGTTTAAAAAAAATTCAGAGAAAAACAGCAGCGACACTCCGGGGATCCATCTATGTGAGGTGAAATTTTGCGGGGAAGTGACGCTGCAGAGTGCATTTACGCATACACCCGGTTCAAAGCGGGCGTGGCTGGACTTCTGCCAAGGGCGGCGACCAGGCGTTCTGCGCCCATTTCCGCGCCTGAGCGGACCGGACCGCCTCGATAACGAATCGCTGTCGCTTGCTCCGTACGTCTGAACGTCTTCTTTTCCGATTTTTCGGAATCTTTTCTCTTAACCAACCAGCCGTCCTACCCGGCGACGAGGTCTGGACCCTGGACTTGAGCGGCCATGGCCTGCGCGTCGCCACCACCTGCAAACTGGAGAGAACGACAACCCAGCCGTGAGGAGCTGGGCTACATTTATTCAGATAACGTTTTATTAATAGGTCCTTTTTGGGTAATTGGGCCTTGCCCCCTTTGGCCGGATCGAAGCAAAGCCCGCTGCCCTTACCCTGACTCATCTTGGTGGCTCCGCATCCCTGTCACCACATGGCGACTAGATAAGGTCAGGATGTCCTGGCCGACCGGCCGATCCAGCCAGCGGCCAACATAAAACTTACTATTCCGAATTCCCGAAATTTAAGAAGACGTTTAATCAAACGGAATTAAACGTTTTTTTGTTTTTTTTCGTTTTTTAGAACTCAAAAGCCCCACGATTGAATTCTTTTCCCCGAGCAGCGGCCCAAAAAAAGGCGGTAGAACCGAGAAAACAGTCGAGAGTGCCGTTCAGGACAAGGGAAACGATCAAGCATAATTTCATAAAAACAACTACTTGGCGTAGGGAGACAAGGAAGATCTGCAATACGCCACGCCGATGGCACACGTTGTGCATTATTTAAAACCAAATGGGCCACGGCAATATGCCGGTATTCAATCCTTCGAGGAGGGGACAATGAAAAAACAGATTTTGAAGAGCGCGTTGGTAGTCATGGCAGGGGTGGGGTTGTTGGCTGGGAGTGCCCTGGCTACACCGGTATTACCGGGCACGGAGACGCCTCTGCAATCCGCTTTAGCCGGCTTAGGTTATAATATTGATGTAAACGATGATCAAGTAATCAACGACAGCTACTGGACAGTTTCAGAGGGAACTTTATCAGGATCATGGGCCACACTTCTCATAGAAATTGCAGGGAACAAGGACAGCAATACCTTTGGCATTTATGATCAATCAGGAAATATTTATCAATTAATGGACGGTGTATCCAGTCCATACGATAAAATCAGCATGACCTGGAACCCAAAAACTGATTTGTTTAGCGCTGTTTTCTGGGGTACTGATGGACCTATTACTGCAATTTGGGAAAATGAAACATTAGACCAAGTTTTTGGTTTTTATATTGGCACAAAGGAGGAAAATTTTTATTCTGACTCGACATGGAACCCTGAAGGACAGGACCAAATGGTCGCTTATAAGGGAACAGGAACAAATGGGCTGTCCGTAGGACACTACATTATCGCTTTTGAAGATATGCAGTATAATACCTCGGATAAAGATTTTAATGACATGGTGCTTCTTGTTGAATCTGTGAACCCTGCGACCCCTGTCCCCGAACCCGCCACAACGCTGCTCTTTGGTGCCGGCTTGGCCGGTCTCGCAGCCATGAGCCGTCGGCGCAAAGGTCAGGACTGATCACTCCGCCTGACCCGGCTACTCTATACGGCCCGGCAGGTCT
>JAVEYP010000302.1:0-3584 GCA_034003445.1 Desulfobulbus sp. | reverse complement strand
AAAATTTATATGTGTAAGAACAACATATTACAAAAACGACCCTTGCCTGCTTGCCGGAAAAGTTTGCGAATTCCCCTGCTGACTTCTACGCTATGACTGGGCTAAAGGGCATCGCGGGAGTTGCTGATGAAACCCTGACTATTCTTAGGTGTATAGTGAGTCCTTAAAGTTTTATGCAAGAAAGACAAGTAAAAAATAAACGAAAAATAGCTTCTATCATCAATCACTTCAATCCCCTGACGACTTGTGCAGTGGTTAATATTTGAAGCAACAATGACAAGAACTACTCCTTTCGTAGTAAAAGCCAAAAATCCATAATATTATTAATGATCTCAACAACATCCTCTAGTGGTCGAGCCACGTATGGACTATTCGTACACTTTATTGAAATGTCGATAAAAAGAAAAAGGGCAAGTGGTTCTTTTTTTTGAAAGAACCACTTGCCCTTGATGTAAGTGGTGGAGGCGCCGGGAGACAATTTTTACAGCAAATTATCTCTCGTTTTTCCCGAAAAAACGGACACTTGATTGGTTGGTGTTCGACAACTCTTTGTACTTTTCGCCCCCTTCTCTGTACAAGTTGCCGTCCGTCCCGGCATGGGGCGAGCCGGGGAATTTAGGCTAACCGACAGCGGTTCCAGAGTCAACAACAACGGCGCGGATCACGGCGCGGATAACGGCGAGGATCACCACGGCATCCACCGGGCGAAATATTTTAAAAAAAAACGAGGGCAGCGGCTAAATGGTCGTTGCCCTTTTTATGTATATAATTTCAGCGAGTTGTAAGGTTCGGCTGTGACCCCAAAAGGTCAATTTCTTTATAAGTAGAGGCAACTTTTTTAATTTTTCGGAGGAGGGACACGCGATGAACAACGAGGATGTGGGCGAGAGACTCAAAGAGCTTGAGACGACCCCCGAGACACTCGCAGTGCAGCTAGGGCTGGCCCGTGGGTCAATGGCTGCTTGGTTGCGATATCAGCAGGTGCCGCGCAGTCGGCAGCGGCGGGCACTGATTGCGGAGGCACTTGGCCTGCCCGTCAAAACAATCTGGCCGAACGCCAACTAGCGATTGATTGAATCCCGGCCATGCGGGATGGCAGAGCATGGCAACGACAATAGTGGACTAAGGACACTGCGAGTCAAGGCACCTTCCGCACAGGTGTCGCGATTGAAAAGTTCTGGTCCGGGCGGAATGTATTCAATAGAACTTCGAGACGAAGCATGGGATTTCTGTACCCTGACATCCAGCAACAATACAATGAAGCCGACAAGGCCGATTTAATGGAATTGTTTGCAGGTATTGAATGGCAGGCGATGCTTTCCGGGCGAGTCGATATAACAAAGCAGTTGTCGACCGAGCGAGTAGACGCCATGTTTTCCAAGTGGCGGTCACTTGCCTGTAAAATCACCGGGCTTTCAATCGGCAGCATTGCCACCCTGACAAATTATCATGGACTTCATGTCCATGCGCTTTTGGTTGGAGCAAATAGGTACGGCATGACGCTAAATGATGTTGACGCCGACACTCTACAGCGTTGTTGGTTTGGTATGTTCGGCGGTACCTGTAGAATATCTCAAGTGTACGATTCAGGGGCGGTTGAATACGTTATCAGTAAAAATTTAATTCACAAGTATGCAACGGTTTTGAGTCCACGAGGAATGCCGTTGCTCAACAAATTGAGAAAAGCCGGAGGAAAAACAGCATGAACAAAACAGCACTTGCTATTGAGAAGTTGAGAAAAGACGCAAAATTTGCAATCAGGTTGGGTGACCAGCAGACTGGAAGCCTTGTAGAGCAATGCAAACCATTCCAGCAAATTGTCGAGCAGCTACAAAACGAGATTGCCACTATTCGAGTAAACAAAAGGCTGTCGTATAGTGCAATCCATGAGGATGTCCGCCTTGCGAAAGAACGAGCAGTGGAACAGGTGACACGGTATTATGACACCATTTCCAGACAGGCTGTTGTTGTAGACCTGCAAGACCGTCTTGTTTCTGCGGTTGCAACGAAGCGCAGAGGCAATGCAGAGGCTATGCAGAATGCCGCAGGTTTGGCCACAGAACTACGACAGCATGTCTTGCCCCGCCTGATTGCACAAAACGAAGCGAACAACATTCCAGCAACGCAAACGGTTAGTAAGCTAGCCGTTCAGGCGGCAGAACGATACTCAACTGATCCGACAAAGATGGAAACCATTCTGAATGCTCTGCAGATTGGTTGGCCGTTCAATGAGACACTCACAGATGAAGCCAAATCACAGGTTGAAGCCATTGTTTCCGCACAGGTGGCACCCGATGAGATGAAAGTATTGAGGATAGCCAAGGCTGTTTCCAAGGCGATTTCCAGTGTTGCAGAGGCCACGATACAGGAATGCCGGGAGCTTGGCTAATGGTTAGCAAACAGCGGGCGAGGATCGTCGAAAGCGTTAGGGCGGGCCGTACCTGGTCGGAAGCTGCTGAGGCTGCGGGTATCAAAGCTGAGGCGCTGCTGCAATATGTGTTTGATGTGCGACAGGGCAAACAGGCAGACCCGGCAGGGTTCGTCAAGGCCCTTGAGGAAGCCGGTAAGCATGCTACTGAACAAGCCATAAGTACCACAAGGAGGGAGTTGAAGGTGCCCAAAAACGATAGTGGACAAGCAGAAAACAACGAGGAAACAGTAGTTTGCAAGCGCAGGCCCTATTTTCGACGCCTTGCCAACCTAACGGACTTGCGGAAGGTGCAGGCCAAGCTATTAAGAATGTTTCTTAACGACGAGCTTGACGAAAAGACGTACCGGGCAACTGTCTACGGAACCACGGCAATAGGCACCACAATGCGGTACATGGATCAGCAACGAGTGGAAGCCAAGCAGGCCAGTCACGGGTTGCTGTTCGGCAGGCTCACCGCCACCGGGGAATTTAACGAGCCGATTGGCGCAGTCTTCCTTGGTATGGGGAACGATGACGAGCGGATCACCGAGCAGGAAGCCGTAGAATGACCGTAGGACGCGATTTGACGCCTGATCCATATCGGACTATGCGTCACTACAAAACACGCTAGAAACGGCCGCAGGACACGCGCAGTGCCAACCTCCTTGAAACCCCGGAATCCGCACCCCATGCACTCAGACCGGACGGCACTTCCCGGCGAAGGGACCGCCTAGCGGATGGCGGTCCCTGCCCTTCAAGGCAAAGACCAGCGGATTAGTAATCCGAAGGTCACAGAGTTTTTCCTCTCAGTGTATGCCAACAAAAACAGAGGTTTGCGGAATTGGTCGCAATCCTCTGTTTCTTTGCCCGTCCGATTTGTAAGCGCATTGTAAGCAAATTGCCGAGATGGACGGCAGGCCCACGGATTTGCAATCAGTGGGTCCGTCTTCCTTCCTGATCTGCAAACAACCGAAACAACATGATTTTCTTGGCAGGGACAACGGCGGTTCCGGTCGCTGGGTTATGTATGGGTTAGGTTGTGCCCGGTTTGGCTCCTATACAGGGAACCGAATGGAATCGCATAACATGCCGAAAACGATTTGTAAAATCTTGAATACCGGGCGTTTAATCAGGAAAATACCCTTGTTTAAACCCGGTTTCTGTTGTTGTTGGC
>JAVEYP010000301.1:0-3607 GCA_034003445.1 Desulfobulbus sp. | reverse complement strand
ATTACACCAGGAGGCTCACTATGCTCATTGATTTGCTGCGCAGCCGGCGAAGCATCCGCCGGTTCACCGACCAACCGGTCGGGAAGGACCAACTCGACCAACTCGTCGAGGCTGCCGTGCGCTCATTTTCCTCCAAGGGCAGCAACCCCTGGGAGTTCGTGGTCGTGCAGGACCGCGCCACTCTCGAGGCCCTGGCCACGGCTAAGGCCCATGGGTCGTCTTTCCTGCGGCACGCGCCGCTGGCCATCGCGGTCTGTGCCGACCCGGCCAAGTCCGACGTTTGGGTGGAGGATACCGCCATTGCCGCAGCGATTCTCCACCTGCAGGCCCAGGATCTCGGCCTGGGCAGTTGCTGGGTGCAGATCCGCCTGCGCGACCACGACACCGCCACCAGCGCCCAGGACTACGTAGCCAACCTGCTCAATCTGCCGCCGGGGATGATGGTGCTGGCCATCGTCGGCATTGGTCACCCGGAGGCCACCAAGGGGGGGCATCCGCTTGAGTCACTCCCCTTGGCCCAAGTCAGCTGGGAGAAGTTCGGCCAGCGCGATTGAAACGCGGCCCTCCCCGCCGTCCCCACGGGCCAGAGGCCGAACGGATCCAAAATTCTGCTTGTGTAAAAGAGATTTTCAGGCTAATCAATCTGCCTAGCGTTTGCGCCTGTAGCTCAGCTGGATAGAGCGCCGGACTACGAATCCGTAGGTCGGGAGTTCGAATCTCTCCAGGCGCGCCAGTAAATCAAGGGGTTACGGCACAAGGCCGTAACCCCTTTTTCTTTTCCATTTGAAATTGCAAGCGTACTGCAAGGGTTTTCGGGCCATACGAACCGGAATGCCCCAATAGGGACGACGGGTGAACAGGCCTCGCCACCAAACGCAAGCGGGGAGGCTGTGGTCTTTTCCTGCCTGAGTTTGTGCACACAGCAGGTCAAGGCATGAGAGGGAGAGGTGATGTCTGCGACAGAATTCACGGAGGGAAGCCGCTCATAGCGAGCGCACGTACGTCCATCTACTCGAGCCGGACTTCGTCGCTGGCTGGTGATCCGCTTGCAATCCATAAACACCGCCTGTCGTTTGCAGGGGCGGCGTTTTTTTTATCGTATTTACATACAATTAATCAGTCAGCGGCGCCAAAAGACTATGGATTGCCTCCCGCCAGATGAGTTGTTCTTGCACATCCTTTCATTGGAATATAATCACACGGGACTCGACAGCTATGAAACAAAATATTCTCGATTGTCTGCGTCAGACCTTGCTGCTCATCCTGGGCGGTGCTATCTGCGCGTTCGCGGTCAAGGCCATCATGATGGAGCAGGGCTTTCTCGCCGCCGGACTGACCGGTGCGGCACTGGTGATCCACTACATCTATCCAGGCCTGCCAGTGGCGCTCATCTACCTGGTCATCAACATCCCGGTGTTCCTCATCGGCTGGCGTCTGGTGGGGCTGCGCTTCCTTGGCTACTCCCTCTGGGGTATGCTCATTTACTCGCTGCTTCTCTCCATCCTGCCGTGGCGACTCGAACTGGCCGACCCCATGCTGGCCTCAGTGGTCGCGGGTGGGATCTCCGGCTTTGGCATCGCCATTATCCTGCGCTCGTCCGGGTCCTCCGGCGGAACGGAGATCATCAGCGTGGTGCTCAACAAGCTCTTATCCGTCCCAGTAGGCCTCGGCGCGGTGCTCGTCAACCTGGCTGTGCTTGCCGCCTCTGCCCTGCTCTTCCCGCTGGATAAGGTGCTCTATTCCATTGTCTACGCCATCGTCGCCATGTTTGCCACGAACAGCGTGTTTCATGGCATGAACCGACGAGAGGCGGCGTTGATCATCTCTGAGCGATGGCAGGAGATCGCCGAGGCGCTTACCGTCCGGCATGGCATGGGCGTGACCGAGCTGCAAGGGAGGGGTGGCTTCGATGGCGTAGACCGAACGATCCTCTTTTCAGTGGTCCGCCGCCGCGATCTGCCCGCGCTCAAGAGTATCGCCCTGCAGCAGGACCCAGACGCCTTTATTACCATCATTTCTTCCGGTGACGTCACCGGCCTGCGGGTGGGCAACCAGCCGCACTGGTGAGCCGCGAGGGGCCGAGGCAGGACTCGGCTACCACCACAAAACTCGCCCTCCAGGCCACAGCGCCATGCCGACCATCGGATCAAGCTGGAGGAGCGCCTCCCTGACTCCGGCAGGCCGCGACGATGTTGACGCTGGGGACGGGATGCGGTAAAAATCGGAACGATTCCCGCGTGCGCCGCTGGCGCGACGGTAGCCGACATTCGTGCTCCGCCCGCCCGCGCTGCTCAACCGCTAGCTCTTCCTCCCCCTACCTCCATGGCCGCCGTCAACCTGCTCGCCCTGCTCGATGATATCGCCAGCGTCCTCGACGACGTGGCCGTTTTCAGTAAAATCGCTGCCAAGAAAACTGCTGGTGTACTCGGCGATGACCTCGCCCTCAACGCCCAGCAGGTGGCGGGTGTGCAAGCCAGTCGTGAGCTGCCGGTGATCTGGGCGGTGGCTCGGGGGTCGTTTGTCAACAAGGCGGTGCTGGTGCCGGCGGCGCTCCTTATCAGCGCCTTTGTGCCGATGCTGGTCACCCCGCTGCTCATGCTCGGCGGCACCTATCTCTGCTTTGAGGGATTCGAGAAGGTGGCCCACCGCTTTCTACGCCGCACTGCAGACAAAACGCAACAGGCCGCGGGTGAGGTGGATGGCGCGAAGGAGGTGGCGGGCCGTATTATGGTGCAGCCGGAGTCGGACCCAATGAAAATCGAACGCGATAAGATCAAGGGGGCGATCCGCACTGATTTCATCCTTTCGGCCGAGATCATCGTCATTGCCCTGGGCACGGTGGCGGCCGCACCGGTGCTCACCCGCATCGGCGTACTCGTGGCCGTGGCGTTGATGATGACCGTGGCGGTCTATGGCATCGTGGCCATGATCATCAAGCTGGACGACCTGGGTTGGTGGCTACAACAGAAAGGCGGTAAGGTGGCGGGGCTGGTGGGGGGTATTCTGCTGAGCGCGGCGCCACGGCTAATGCGCCTGCTGACGGTGGTGGGAACGGCGGCGATGTTTTTGGTGGGCGGCGGCATCATGGTGCATGGCGTGCCGGTGCTCGCCCACGCCCTAGAAAGACTGGTGGTGCCGCTCGGCAACCTGGCCGGGGGCGTCGCCACGATGGTCGCCAATGGGCTGGCCGGCGTGGCGGTCGGCGCGGTTGCCCTGCTGGCCGTGACTCTGGTGACTTTGGCGCGCCGTGTGCTGGCCGACTGACCAAGCGGTACGCTTTTTAGAGACAGGATCCGGCTGTTTGCGTGGACGGTCAGGAGGTCAGAAATCGGCCTCCGCACCCTGGCGGATGCGTTCCCGGTCGATCTGCTGCTTCAGGTCGTGGAGCATCCGCGAAATGAGCAATAGGCTGCCCCCTTCGCTCTTGGTATCATAACGCAGGCCAGCCAGGGTCAGGTCCCGCTGCAGGAAGTACTTTGCCACGGACAAATTGGGCTGGTCAAAGGGGCCGAACCGCTCGATGGCGACCAGCTTGATCTTCTGAAAGTCCTCGTAGCCCCGCGTGCCCAGGTAGACCGTGTAGAGACGCCCCTTCCAGAAGGTATAG
>JAVEYP010000300.1:0-3611 GCA_034003445.1 Desulfobulbus sp. | reverse complement strand
ATCTTCACAAAAGAACCTACTGCCAACACTAAATAGAAGCAACACAGTTTTAAATATAATAAGTGTTGACTGTTATCTCGGGGTAGAGCATGATAGAGTATTTTTTACTGTCATGACAGTTAGAAAATGGTTGGCTGTCAGGAGGAGTCCAACAGGCGGTACGTCCGATGGGTTTTGGGAAAAATCGCTACCCGAGAGGGGCAAGAAGGGGAGTTGGCGCTAAGAAGTCGTTCCTGCGATCAAGGCATGGGAAAAGCGCAGCAGACGTGGCTCGAGAATCACACTTAGGTTGGCGGAAAATCAGTGGTACTCCATATCGCTCATTTCACAGCGATGTGTCTGTTCGAAACTGGTTCGCGCTTCAATACTTTCGGCGCCAATTAAACCGAAACGCTGACATTAAACGCACAATAATCTTAAGGAAAGGAGTGTTGTATGGATCTACTTACCATGGAAAAATTGAGGAAAACTTTTTTAGCAACACACACCGGCTCGTGTATTTCGCTGTTCATGCCAACGCATCGGGCTGGGCGGGATACGGAACAGGACCCGATCCGTTTCAAAAATTTGCTCCGAGGCGTCGAAGAGCGACTGAAGGCCACTGGCCTGCGGACACCGGAGGTGCAGGAACTCCTCAAGGAACCCCGACGCCTGCTCGAGGATGACGGTTTCTGGCGGCGTCAAAGCGACGGGCTGGCGGTATTTTTTTCAGAGGACGCCTTTCATCTGTTCAGGCTGCCCATCCAATTTAAGGAGTTGGTGGTCGTGACCAACCGTTTTCATATCAAGCCGCTGCTGCCGCTCCTGACAAGTGACGGTACCTTCAATATCCTGGCGATCAGTGAGAACGGGTTTCGGCTGCTGGAGGGGACGCGCTACACGGTGGATGAAATCGACCTGGAAAATACGCCCGAAACCCTTGCCGCAACTTTCCCAGACGGTTTTCCGAAAAAGCAGCTCAACTTTCGGGCAGGAGCGCCCTCAGGGGGCGGAACTCGGGCGGCCATGTACCATGGCCACGACCCCAGCGACGACATGAAAAAACACCTCCAGCAATGGTTTCGCACAATTGACAAGGGCGTGGCGAATCTTCTCGGGAACACACGTTCCCCTTTGGTGCTCGCCGGCGTGGACACCCTGTTCCCGCTCTATAGAGAAATTAACACCTACCCGCATCTGGTAGAGGAAGGGATTCCGGGGAACCCGGAAGAGATGAGGGCCGAAGACCTCCACCCATTGGCCTGGGCCCTTGTCGAGCCGATGTTTAACAAGGAACGAGATGCAGGGCTCGCGCGCTATCGGCAACTGGCCGGCTCCGGCCAGACCACGACCGACGTCAGCGAGGCGGTTCTGGCCGCGCATCACGGCAAGGTGTCGGTGCTCTTTGTCGCTGTTGGCGTGCAGGTGTGGGGCCGGTTCGATCCAGAAAAAAATCAGGTGTCTGTGCACGAAACCGCAGAACCTACGGACGAAGATCTTCTTGATTTCACGGCAATCCAGACCTTGCTCAAGGGGGGGGCGGTCTTTGTCGTTGCACCAGAAGACGTTCCCGATCAAGCCCTTGTGGCCGCAGTGCTGCGCCAGTAACGGCCGACTGACAAAGAATATTGAGCCCAAAGAATCATTAAAAATAAGGGCCCTCTTCAACAGGGCTAAGGTGTCTGGAACTCCTCTCTGGCATGCCCGCTCAGCGTTCGGCTGAGATTTTTTTCAATCTGGGCCGCCGGAATGGAGTTCGAGGCGCCACTTTGTTTGTGCGCACCGCCGGCAGGACCGAGCTGCTTTGTGGTCCAAAGTGGTTGTCCGCACAGAGAACTTCAGTAGCCCAAAAACAATGTATCGGTATTTGTCCAGAAATGAGGATGGATGCTCAACAGCGAGGAGCAACGACCATGAGAGTACCTGCCCATAAAACCAAGATCGTGTGCACCATAGGACCGGCCTCCCGTTCGGAGGCCGTGCTGGAGCAATTGATGTTACGGGGTATGAATGTGGCGCGGCTCAATTTCGCCCACGGCACCCTGGAAGGGCACAGGGAGGATATCCGGCGCATCCGAACCGTTGCGGCTGGTCTGAAGCGGCATTGCCTGATCATGGTGGACCTGCCCGGTCCCAAGATGCGCATCGGCCAACTCGTGGAAGAGCCGCTCCTGCTGGAAAAAGGGGAAGAGGCCGTTTTGACCGTCAAAGACCGTGCCGATGATCCCAAGCACATACCGGTCGCCTACAAATGGCTGCCGCAAAGCGTGACCCCCGGAGACGTGGTTTTCCTCAATGACGGTTTTATACAGCTCCAGGTGGAAAAGGTGGTGGGAGGAGAGGTTTTTTGTCGGACGGTTATCGGCGGTCCGCTTCTTTCTCACAAAGGGCTGAGCATTCCCGGGGTGAAAATTATGGCCGAGGCAGTGTCGGAGACCGACCTCGCCTTCATCGATTTTGCTCTGGGAGAGGGTGTCGAGGTTTTTGGGGTGTCCTTTGTGGAATCAGCCGGTGACCTGTTGAAGGTCAAGGAATTTGCGCAAAAAAAAGGACACTCGGCCTCTGTGGTTGCCAAAATCGAGCGGGCTGAGGCCCTTGAAAATATCGACGAGATCCTCTCGGTAACCGATGCCATCATGATTGCTCGCGGTGATCTGGGGGTGCAAATCCCTTTGCAGGACGTACCGGCCGTGCAGAAAAAGCTGATCCGCAAGGCAAATATGCTGGGTCGGCCGGTGATAACCGCGACCCAGATGCTCATGTCCATGACCGAGAACATACGCCCGACCCGGGCCGAGGTGTCCGATGTGGCCAACGCCATTCTTGACGGCACGGATGCGGTGATGTTGTCTGAAGAGACGGCCATCGGGCTGTATCCAGCCGAGGTGGTCGAGATGATCAGTAAAATCGCCGTGTCCACTGAGCGGGAGGAAAAAGCCGCCAGGGCGCTGACCGATTTGCCCGCGCATTTCCGGGCGGCTGAGTTTGCCGGCACAGCTGAGGTGGAAGACGTCATCACCCTCAATGCGGTTGAATCGGCCGTTGCCTTGAATGCGCGCTACATTCTCACCCATACGCAAGGCTGCGTCTCACCGCGGCTGATTTCCCGGTTCAGACCCGACTGCTGGATACTACCCCATGGCGGCGATGAAAAAACGAACGATCTCCTCTCCTTGTCGTACGGAGTGTACCCGGTTGACCTTAATGGTGCTGAAAGTGGCCTTGCCGGCACGACTGTCGGCTGGCTGGTTACGGCCGGCGTGCTTGCCAAAGATGATAAGGTGATATGGGTCGAGGATGAATCGTCCGATGACGGGCTGGAAGGTTTGTCGATGAAAATCATTCAAGCCTGAAGTTTTGGATGGACGGGGCGCGGCTCTATTCCGATAAAATTTTGATTTGTTTAGGACTTGGCTCTCGGAATCCGCGACGGCCCACCAGTAAAAAAAACAGGCACTGAGTCCATCGTGGAGTAAGTGCCTGTTTCATTTTTACGCTTGGGTTCTCCGCGCATTATACAAAATTCAGCCGTTAATCATACCTGGGGCAGAACGGCTCTTCAAATTCATGGGCAACCATCCGTAATATCACCTCCATGGAGGGCGCGTTGATCGTATGGATATATTGGCGTT
>JAVEYP010000299.1:0-3615 GCA_034003445.1 Desulfobulbus sp. | reverse complement strand
CGCCGATGCAGACGGCAAGGTGCTCGGCCGTATGGCCGCAGAGATCGCCTGCCGCCTGCGCGGCAAACACAAACCCACCTTCTGCAATTTTCAGGACAACGGTGATTTCATCATCGTCATCAATGCCGACAGGATCCACCTGACCGGCAACAAGTGGGACGACAAGGTCTATCACCGCCATTCCGGCTATCCGGGCGGTATCACCTCTCAGACCGCTCGCGAGGTGCTCGCCAAAAAGCCCGAAGAACTCATCCGCATGGCGGTTCGCGGCATGCTGCCAAAGAACAAGATCGGCCGAGCGCAGTTAAAGAAACTAAAAATCTATACCGGCACGGACCATCCCCATCAGGCGCAGCAGCCGGAAATTCTTGCGATTTAAGAACGGAGCATACGATTATGGCCCAGGAAAAGACCTACGCTACCGGCCGGCGAAAGACCGCCATCGCCCGAGTCTGGATCACCGCCGGCAGCGGTGAATTCGCCGTCAACAAGGTACCGGTCGAGGAGTACTTCGGGAATATTTTTTTTGAGCCCAAGGTAGCCAAACCTTTTTCAGTCACTGAAACCGTTGGGCAGTACGATGTGCACGCCACTGTCTGCGGCGGCGGCAAGTCGGCCCAGGTTGACGCCTTAGTGCACGGTATCGCCAGAGCCCTGCAGGAGGCCAATCCTGAAATGCGGCTATCCCTGAAACGGGCTGGCCTGCTCACTCGGGACCCCCGAGAAAAGGAGCGCAAAAAATACGGCCTGCGCGGCGCACGCGCACGGTACCAGTTCTCCAAGCGTTAAACCGACGAGTCGCACCTGCGACCGTTTGTTCCACGCCAGCCTTTCTGCTTGTCCAGGGAATAACGAAACGTTCGTTATTCCCATTTTCTATTGGTCATCGCAGGCGACCCACGCAGTGGTCGCCAGGGAGGAAGCATCATGTTGCGTGTGGGTATTGTCGGCGCATCCGGGTACACCGGGGTCGAGCTGGCCCGTCTGCTCATCGGACACCCGAAAGTCCGTCTCACCGTGGCTACCTCGCGGCAGTACGCGGGCAAACCGCTGGCCGAGGTATTCCCAAACCTACGGAAGCGGCTGGACATCCGCTGCGAAAACCTGAGCGGTGCTGAACTGGTCGACCGCGCTGATTTCTTCTTCACCGCGGTCCCCCACAAGACGGCCATGGACATTGTCCCGGAGCTGCTGGCCGCCGGCCGGAAGGTGGTCGACCTGAGCGCCGACTATCGATTGCACGACGCAGCCGTCTACCAGGCCTGGTACCAGCAACACACCAGCCCGGAGCTGCTCGGTGAAGCGGTCTACGGCCTGCCCGAGTTGTACCGTGACCACATCCGCACCGCCCGACTGACCGCTAACCCGGGCTGCTATCCAACCTCGGTAATCCTCGCCCTCACGCCGCTGCTGCGCAACAGCCTGATCGACCCGGCTACTCTCATCATCGACTCCAAATCCGGCACATCCGGGGCGGGCCGAGCCGTTAGCGTAGCGACCCATTTCTGCGAGGTCGCCGACGGCTTCCGGCCCTACAAGGTGGGCGGCACTCATCGCCACATTCCGGAGATCGAACAGGAACTGAGCGCTGCCGCCGGCCAGTCGGTGACCATCTCGTTCACCCCGCACCTGCTGCCGCTCTCGCGCGGTATCCTCAGCACAGCCTACGCCAGCCTAACCCCGGAGGGATTGGAGACCGACCTGCAGGAACTGTTCGAGACCACCTACGGGGACGAACCGTTCGTGCGCGTGCTGCCCGCCGGCACACCGCCGGCCACCCAGCACGTACGCGGCTCCAATTGCTGCGATATTGGCCTGCAGCGGGATGAGCGCACCGGTCGGCTCATCGTCATGTCGGCCATTGACAACATCGTTAAGGGTGCCTCCGGCCAGGCCGTGCAGAACATGAACCTGATGGTCGGCTTCCCCGAGACCACCGGCCTGATGGGCGCACCGCTGTTCCCCTGATGCCCCGCTGCATCCGCCTGCTGGTCGCCTTTGACGGCGGCGGCTACCAGGGCTGGCAGCGTCAGCTGCAAGGGCCGACCGTGCAGGGCGAATTGGAGCGACGCCTTGCGACCTTGTGCCGTCACCCGGTGACCGTGCACGGCGCGGGCAGGACGGATGCCGGGGTGCACACCCTCGGTATGGTCGCCCATTTTCACACGGAACGGACCATGCCGCTGATCGCCTTCTTTAAAGGGCTCAACGCCCTGCTTCCCGCGGACATCCGTATCCTACACGCCGCAGAGGCGCCAACCGGATTTCACAGCCGCTTCGACGCCTGGGGCAAGACCTACCGCTACGACTTCTGCACCGCCGAGGTGCAACTGCCGTCGACCCGTCTCTACGAGGCGCACCGGCCGGGCCCTTTTGACCCGGAACTCATCGCGCAACCGCTGGCGGTTCTCGTCGGCACGCACGACTTTTCAAGCTTTGAGCGTTCCGGCTCCCGGGATCGTACGGCCACGCACGGCCGCGGCGCGGCGCGCACCCTCTATCGCGTCGACTGCCTGCCGCAGCCAGGACGCGCAGACTGCTGGTCGATCCGCTTTACGGGCGATGGCTTCCTCCGCCAAATGGTCCGGATCCTCAGCGGCACCCTGATCGAAATGGGCCAGGGGAAACGGTCAGCCATGGACATGAAAGCCATCCTGGCGGCTCGTGACCGCTCCCGGGCAGGCCCCGCGGCGCCAGCCTGCGGCCTGTTTCTCGAAGAGATCTACTACCACAATCCGTTCACCGGTTCGCCACCGCCCACCTGACATGTTCACCGCCTGCTTTCCTCTCGTGCTTGCCTCTGCCTCGCCCCGGCGACAAGACTTCCTCACTCGGCTCGGCCTTCGCTTCCAGGTGGCACCGGCCGCCGTCGATGAATCACCGTTGGTCGGCGAGTTGCCCGAACCGTTCGCCCAGCGCATTGCTGCGGCCAAGGCGGATTTCATCGCCAGGGACCGGCCCGAGGCCAGTGTCATCGGTGCGGACACCGTGGTCGCCCTTGGACCGACCCTGTTCGGCAAGCCGCGCGACCGGAGTAACGCCCTGGAGATCCTGCAGGCCCTGCGAGGCCACACCCACCAGGTGATCACTGGTGTGGTCGTAGTCTGTCGGGCACGAGCCCTGCGCAAGGCGTTCGCGGTGACCTCAGAGGTCAGCTTTGCCGACTTTTCAGACGAGGTCCTCGAGGCCTATATCGACACCGGTGAGTCCATGGACAAGGCGGGCGCCTACGGCATCCAAGGACGCGGTTCCTTCCTGGTGCGCGCCATCGCCGGCTCCTGCAGCAACGTCATCGGCTTGCCGATACACGAGCTAGTCGCGATCCTGCTGCGTCACCAACTGGTCCAGGTCGCTCGACGGCCGACCTGAAGGGCTGGCCGTGACCACCCCCTCGGCACCCTACCTCATCCGCACTCCCAAAGAGGAAAACGCCCGCCTGCTGCTCGGCCGGCGCATACAGGCGGTGCTGCCGGTGGGCGGCGCGGTGGAATATTTCTACCTCACAGGGTTGGTTATGGGCGTGTAGCCCGGCCCCTTCCTCCAGCACGGCTTCTCGGTCTATTTCCGGATCGATCAACCGCTGGACGTGCAGGAACTGCAGACCATTCTCGGTTA
>JAVEYP010000298.1:0-3620 GCA_034003445.1 Desulfobulbus sp. | reverse complement strand
GCTTCATGTTTTCACCTGCCAAGTGAGTTTTTTGGACAGGCGTATATTGATATATTTATACTGAAATTTCAATATATTGATTGTAATTTTAGCCACTTTTTACTGATGGATTTTCACTGATTCAGGGTTCAGGATGGCCATGTTTGGCGTCCGCTAGAAGCAGGTACTTGGTGCACCGAATCAAAGGGCGAGAAAAATTTAGAGGAAAATTCTGTTCCAGAAACTGACGACTTCGAGCTTGATGCGGAAGAAACCAATGGGGAAGGTTGTCGAATATCTAGCCCAACCCGTTTTAGGGTTGCACGAGCCGACGCAAGCGTTGGATCTATTTGCAAAAAAATTGAAGAGGTGTTTGGGATTCCAGAAGGAGCTGTCAAACTATGTGGTCCTGACGGAAGGGCACTACGTGGGGACGCAAAAATAGCAACTTTGCGAAGACGCTGGGAACAGTAATTTCCCTTGGGTAAACTCCCGGCTTTGCCGGGGGACCCCAACAGTTTGACGATTCCGGCCAGTGATGTCCGATTAGGGACTTGCATGATGGATTTCAGGGGGTTCTTTCCCTTGTACCCGTATTTGGGATTGGGGCTGTCCCATCCCGGATTCATTGCGGATCTGGTTGCGCAACTGGCGGACGCGGCGAATGGAGACCGGTTCGCCATGCTGTTCATGGCAATAGATCGCCAGCAGGATATAGGTGATCAGGCCGGCCAGCATCTGGATCATGAGGCCATGACGGCTTCTTGAGATGAGGTGATAGACCTTGAGGTGCCGCTTCCACCAGGCAAAGAAGGTTTCGATCTGCCAGCGCAGTTTGTAGATCAGGGCGATCTGTTCGCCGGTCAGGTCAAAGCGGCTGGTGGCAATCCAGTAGGATGTGCCATCGATTGTGTAGCCGACCAGGCGCAGCGGGATGTGCGTCTGATTCACTCCTTCCCGGCCCAGCAGGACCTTGGCATCCGAAAAGACCATGCCTCCGGGCGCAACGGCATAGGATTCCAGGCAGGTTTTGATGGTGTTCTCTTTGATGCGGGTGACGAAATGCTTGCCTGCTGCCTGAAGCTGGTCGAAATCGCCGTGACTTTGGTAGCCCCGGTCGCTCAGCGCGGTTTCCCCCGGCGCCAGGATCTTGTCGACAAAGGGGCGCTCGCCACCCTTGCCGCTGGTCAGGAAGATCTTGCGGGGAATGCCGCGATTGAGATCAAAGCCGATATGGGTCTTGGCCTTTTTGGCCCCTTTGCGGTAGTCGGCCCAGTCCATAGAGAGGACGGCATCAATCAGTGAGCCGTCGATGGCGACCAGTCGCCCCAATTCGGGGTGTTTGTCAGGCAGCACGGTGGTAGCCTCATGCTGCAACGCTTCGAAGACCTGCAGGAATTGCTCGAGGCCGCGCTCGTTCATGGCCTCGAAGAACGAACTTTTGGCAATGCCTTTCTTCGGGGCAATGTGCTCGCGGGCAAAGTCGTCCTCTTGCAGGGACTGGAGGAGATGTCTGCCGGAGGTATGCTCCTGCAGGTGAAAGTAGATGAGGGCATGGAGTTGGTCTTCAAAATACATCTGCAGCGGTCGGTTGCCTCGGGATGTGAGCTTGGGGACGGTTTTCAATGCACGCCGCAATGTGGAGCAGAGATATTTGTAATTGCGAGCGGTCAATTCTCCTGGTTTAAACGGACGCGGTGCCATTTTCATAACTCCTGGAGCTAGAAGGATGTTTATGAAAATGGCCGCTACGGACCTTCATTGATTTATCAAAAAAAATCAGCACGTTGTGTAACTTTTCTCGCCACCGGTTTCCATGCAAAATCTTAACCGGACATCACTATTTCAGGATATTACGTTGAGTATTCGGCTTAAAAAAAATCAAATGGTTGGACAGATCAGAGAGTCGTTCGAGGAAATATTAAGGCGGATCAGCGTGGAGGCTTTTGATGCGTTGCTTACCTGTGGCGTCAGAGACCTTGATGGGCTATTGGGTCTTACGTTAGAAAAAATGCACAATCTAGGCATATCTTCATCCATTATCAATGAGTTAACAGGAATACAAAATGAATTTATTATGGATGATAATGAGTCAGATGGCTCGGAATCAGAGGTCAGGTCTAATGAAAATGACGCTCAACCTTTTGAAGAAAATTACATAAATTCAATCAGCTTAGAAAACGAAATACCAATCCCTTGTGTTTTATTTGAAAAACTTCATACACGGACGCAAAATGTTCTCGTTCGAGGGGGGATAACAACCTGTGAACACGTATTAAAACTTCAAAAACACGAATTATATAATATCAAAGGAGTTGGTCAAGCTACAGTAATAGACATAAAAAAATTACAAAAAAAAATCGCCAATCACTACCAGCTTCTCTCATCTCAAGGTTTAATTAAACAGATCTATAAAAAAAATGAATCAAATATCAAACCAAAACACCCTTTTCAATGGATAAAGAAAATTCCAAAAGAGAAAATATTTAACCCGGCTGAGCCAAATGATTGGAGTCTTTTGTCTCAATCTCTGCCAAAAATATTTCGAATTAATATACCAACCCACTTTGATAAAGACAGTGAACAATTCACAATAAAGGATTTGGGGATTTCCACCTCCGAACTTTATAAGCTTCGTGGGATCGCTCTTTTTCCGGAAGACCCTGCTAACTTTCTATTTTCAATGTCTGCCGGCTATCTCGCATTTGCCAATATAAGTGAAGAAACGCTATTAGTTATACTCAGCTACTTGTCAGAATTTGTTGGTGACAGAAATATTCACACCACGCCAGTATCATTATTGAATTTATCTGAAACGGCCATTTATGCAGATATTCAGATAAGTTTATTTAAAAATTTCAGAGCACCGGCTTTTCCTAACTTGGACATTTTGGTGAAAAATGAAGGCAGTGAGGAGCGAAGAACTTGGGGTCATGTAGGTAAGTTATCTGAACGCTACGTCATGGAACGTTTAGGGTTTACTGTCTTAGGCCTAAAAGTTCTTGCCAATCTTTGGCAAAATAGAAATGAGGCCCTAAAAATTCAAAACACCATATTAAGCGGAATAACGGTAGAAGCTTACTGTGGATTTGATCAACTCGTGGATTCTTTTGCGCGTACAGTTGGAAAGGATGAGCGAGAAAGCGCAGTGTTAAAAGGGCGATTGGGGTTGCTAAACGAAGGAAAAATGACGCTTGAAGCGTTGGGACAACACGAGAATGTGAGCCGTGAGCGTATTCGACAAATTGAAAAACAATTATTATCGAGGGTTAAAAAATTCAAAAAAATAAGCCTATTATCTTATTTATGGGTTACTCTTGATGAATTCTTGACGAGAAATGGTGGAGTGTGCTGCGTAACCGAACTTGCTGATTTATTCCGTAACTCATGGAAATGGCCACTTCTCCCCTCCGAAAATGCTCTTGCGTCATTAATCAGTATGTCTGCAAATTTCAAAGTGGTTTGGTCTCCGCCGATTCTTATTGTTAAGCCAAATCACCAGTGTGTTCAGTGTTCAGAGATAGAAGTCATGCTTAAAAAAGCTGTAGAAGGGCAAAAGAATGGCATGCTTTCATTTGAATCCGCACTGACCACTATGAATGAGTTTTGCCAAAGGTGTTGCTGTAAAATCTATCATGAAA
>JAVEYP010000297.1:0-3626 GCA_034003445.1 Desulfobulbus sp. | reverse complement strand
ATAGAGGTAGCCGCGACAAGATCGCTCGGAGAGCCGGCCGTTGACGAGTGCCATGGTCACCCCGGCGCGGCGCAGGGTCGTGAGCATCACTGGCCAGAGTTCGGTTTCCAGGCAGACATAGAGGTCTGGCCGGAAGGTTCGCAGGACCCGGCGCACCGCCTGCGGCAGGTCGAGTGGCGCCATCAGACAGGTGATCTCCACCGGCAGACGGCTGCACGCCAGCCGGTGGCCCTGCTCTGTGGTCGTGGTGAGGACGACTCGCAGGTCTGCGCAGGATTTGGTCAGCTCGTTGATGAGCACCAGGGCGGCCTGTACTTCGCCGACCGAGGAGGCATGCAGCCAGAGGGCGCGGTCTCCAGGATTGGTTTCGATGTGAGGGTAGCAGCCCAGCCGCTCCGTCAGCCCGTAGGCCCATCGGCCACCCACTTTCTCGACCAGGGGCCGGCAAAGCGAGAGTATCAGGTAAAGAACCGTGCCCACGGCACTGTAAAGCAAAAACAGCACGAATCCTTTCTCCCCACTGGTCGTGCGTTGGCTGTTTCTTCGCAAAAAAAGTACACATATACTCAGCATGGACAAGAGCCGTCAACTTTTTTGACCTCAACGGTGCTAAAACGTGCCAATGAAAGACCTGTCGGATACGAAGCGATTGCTCTTGCCAGCCGCGCCGGTAAGAAGGTATTTTTCAGGCGAATGCCTGAGCACAATCAATCAGGCCGGAGCCCGGCCCATGCACAAGCCCGGCGCAACCTTGACCCCACCGTTCGCCTCAATTGGTCGACGCCGACTACACTCCCTATGACTCGTTCTCTGCGCGCCGCGCTCTGGCCCCTGTTGCTCGGCAACTTCGTCATCGGTACCGGGGTAATGGCTCCGGCCGGCCTGATCAATGAACTCACCACCGCTTTTGCGGTGAACGTGGCCGCTGTTGGCAGCCTGATTGCCTACGGTGGGGCCTTGCTCTGCATCGAAGCGCCCTTGCTCGCCTTTGTCACCAGCCGGGTGGACCGCCGGTTGCTGCTTGCCAGCGCCCTGTTTCTGTTTGCCGTTGGTCACCTTGCTTCAGCCTGGGCCGGCAGTTTTACAGCCCTGCTGGCCATCCGCCTGGTGATGATCGCCGCCGTGGCCTGCTTCACCCCCCAGGCCGCCAGTGCCGTGGCCCTGTTAGTGCCGGGGAACGAGCGAGCCGGGGCCATCGCCTTTATCTTCCTTGGCTGGTCACTCGCCTCGGCCATTGGCCTCCCGCTGGTCAACCTGCTTGGCTCGCTGGCCGGCTGGCAGGCGCCCTACCTTGTGCTCGCTGCAGCCAGTGCTCTGGTCGCAGTGGCCGTGTTCCTCACCTTGCCCGCAGACCTGCGACCGCAACACCTGTCACCAGCGGCCTGGTTCAGGGCCCTCGCCTCCCGGCGAATCTGGCGGGTGCTGGTCGTGTCCGGCCTGCTCGTCGCTGGTCAAAATATGCAATACCCGTACATTGTCGTGCTGCTTCAAACCCGGTTGGCGCCCGATCCACTAACCACCGCAGCACTGCTGGCCGTGTACGGTCTTGCCAGTATCGTCGGCACAATCGTAGCCAGCCGGATGGTCAACCGCATCGGGGCGCGGCATACGGCCAACGCCTTCCTGGCTGTCGTGCTGGCCGGCATGGGGATATGGGTGGCCAGCCCGTTGAGCCTGCCCCTGACCGGGCTCGCTCTCTTGATCTGGGGTCTGGGCGTAAGCCCGTCGATCGCCGCCCAGCAGGCCCGCCTAGTCGAGGCAAACCCGGCCGCGGCCTCGGCGTCGGTCTCCCTCAACACCTCCATCGTGTACCTTGGCCAGGCCTCAGGCGCACTTGTCGGCGGACAACTGCTCGTGCAGGGCTGGACCGGCATGGCCGCCGGGCTGACCCTCGGCCTGTTGACTCTGGCTCTCTGCCTCTCCCTGGTGCCGCGTCTTCGTCTCACCTCCAGCGGCGCTGGAAACGGCCATTTTCATTGACATCCGCGCTGCGGCCCGGTAAGTCAGCCGCTGATCTGCACTACCGCTTGCGGCCATTGCGGCCGAAAGGACCTGCCAACGGACGCTGAAACGTACTGCCGGAGACCGCTGATGCACCGATACTTTGCCCTGCTGCTTCTTTGCGCGCTGCTTTTCTGTTCCGGACAACCCGCACTCTCCGCTGAGGAAAAGAAAATGAAAGACGGACTGTATGCTAAAATCGTGACCGAGCGAGGAGACATCCTTCTCAAACTCCACTACACCAAGACACCGCTGACCGTGATTAACTTCGTCGGTCTGGCCGAGGGCAGCCTCCACCTCGGTGGCGACGCTCGCGCCGCAGGCACACCGTTTTATAACGGCCTGACCTTTCACCGGGTGATCAACAACTTCATGATCCAAGGCGGCTGCCCGCTGGGCACCGGCACCGGTGGCCCTGGCTACACCTTCCCGGATGAGTTCGATAAAACACTGCGCCACGACGGTGCGGGCGTGCTCTCCATGGCCAACGCCGGCCCGGGCACAAACGGCAGCCAGTTCTTCATCACCCATGGGGCCACTCCGCATCTGAACGATATGCACACCGTGTTCGGTCGAGTGGTCGAAGGGCAGAAGGTGGTGGACAGCATTGTCAAAGGTGATGTGATCAAGGCGGTGGAGATCCTTCGCGTAGGCAAAGAAGCCCAGCAGTTTAAAAGCGACCAGGCCGCCTTCGACGCCGCCTTGGAGGTCATCGACGGTAAGGAGAAGAAAGGCGATAAAACGGCGCGCGAAAAGATCCGCAAGACCATTGCGGAGCGCTGGCCCAAGGCCACCCGCACCAAGTCGGACCTCTATTACACGCTAGACAAAGAGGGAGAGGGCGAGCCGCCCGCGGTCGGTACGACCATCAAAGTGCACTACACCGGCCGCCTGCTGCTCGACAACCACAAGTTTGACAGCTCGTATGATCGGGGTGAACCGATCGCCTTTCCGGTGGGCACCGGCCGGGTGATCAAGGGCTGGGACGAGGCCCTTGGCCAGATGAAAAAAGGTGAGAAGCGGACTCTGATCATCCCGCCCGAGCTGGCCTACGGTGAGCGCGGTGCAGGTGGGGTCATCCCGCCCGACGCCTGGCTGGTCTTCGACGTCGAGATGGTCGGGTTCTAAACCGACTGCGCAGTGGACACAGAAAAAAGGCGGGGGCCCAAGGGCCCCCGCTTTTTTGTTTCCGCTGGATCGGCCTCCCGTTCAGTAACGCAGCCCCATGCGGTCGCGGGCCAGGTCCAGGGTGACCGTTGCCTTGGCTCGGGCCTTATCCGCACCACGGGCAAGGATCTGACGCAAGTAATCGAGGTTGTCGAGCAGTTCCTTCTTCTTCGTCCGCGCCGGAGCAAAGTAGTCGTTGATCAGTTCGAACAAGTCTTGCTTGAGGTAACCGTAGGCGGCCCCGCCGTTCAGGTATAGGTCGTGAACCTAGCGCATCTTGTCCGCGGACGCGAACAGATTAAGCAATGCGTACAGGTTGCAGGCGTCGGGATTCTTGGGATCCTCCACTGGTGTGGCATCAGTCTTGATGGCCATCACCCGTTTGCGCAGCCCCTTCTCATCAAGAAAGATCGGAATAGTATTGCCATAGGACTTGGACATCTTCTGGCCGTGCAGCC
>JAVEYP010000296.1:0-3627 GCA_034003445.1 Desulfobulbus sp. | reverse complement strand
ATGACCGAGTTTCTCCGGTTCGACCTCCACACGGATCTCGCGCTCCACCCCGCCGATGACATCCACCTCGAGCACGCCGGCAACTGCCTCGATGTCGTCCTCCAGGTCGTCGGCGATCTTCTTCAAACAGGGCAGGCCACAGGTACCGGACAGGGAAAAGACAATGATGGGGAATTCGGAAAAATTGACCTCAAAAACCAGAGGATCCTCGTCCAGGTCACTGGGCAACTCGCCCAGGGCCTCGTCCACCTTGTCTTTGACGTCCTGCAGGGCCTGATTGATATCTGTGCCGGTGACAAACTCGACGTTGATCGAACTGAGCCCCTCGGCGCTCACTGAACGGATTTTCTTGAGGCCATCCAACCCTTTCAGCTTCTTCTCGATCTCCATGGTCACCGAGGTTTCCATGTCCGCCGAGCTGACGCCGCGGTAGCTGGTGGAGACAAAGACGTTGGGGATGGTGATGTCCGGATCGCTCTCCCGCGGCAGTCCCAGATAGCTGGTGACGCCGAAAATGAAGACCAGGAGGGCGAGCACGAGCACCGCGGTGCTCTTGCGGACGGCGGTATCGGAGAGGATCACGGTGTGCCCTGGCGGGGATCGACCAGCGTGCGGATCACCCGGATCCCCTGTCCCTCCTCTACCTCGCGGTGGCCCTCGACCAGCACCCGGTCACCCGGGACGAGCCCCTCGACCACCTGCACCAGCCAGCCCTCGATCACACCCAGGCGCACCGGCCGGCGGCGCGCGGTGTCGCCCTCGGCGATGAACACGTACTGCTCGTCCCCGCGGCTGATGACGCTGTAGAGCGGTACGGCCAGGGCATCGGGGACCTGTCGTTTGACAATGTGGGCGCGGAAAAACATACCGGGCAGGATCTCGTGGTCGGGGTTGTCCAGGGCCAGTTCCAACCGGTAGAGGTAAGCACCGGTGTCCGGCGAGGGGGCAAGGAAGTGCTTACGGCCGACCAATTGCCGGTCGCCCAGGGCCTGAATGGTCAGTTCCACCTGATCGAGACGGCGGACCGCGTCCACGTCCGACTCCGGGATACCGACCACCGCCTTGACGCGGTCGATCTGCAGCAGCTCGGCCACCGGGTCGCCAACACTGAGGTACAACCCGATCTTGGTATCAAGGCGCTTGATTACCGCGTTCATGGGCGCAGTGATCTCGCAACGCGCGAGGTCGAGTTGGGCCCGCTCCAGCTCGGCGGCCGAGGTTTGCAGCCGGGCCGCTGTGGATTCCAGGGTGGCGGTGGGAATCACGCGGGTCTTGAGCATGGCCCGGCCGCGCTCGTAGTCGGCCCTGGCCAGGGTGTGCGCTGCTTTGGCGACATCAACGGCGATGCGGTAATCGACGGCCTCAATGCGGGCGAGCGTCTGGCCGGCCTGTACCCGGTCGCCCTCCCGGACGAGCACCGTCTCCACCGCTCCAGTGATGCGGGCCGCCAGATCGAGCCGCAGCCAGGGTTCCACCGCGCCGGGCAGGTTCATCGCCTCGGCCATGGGCTGTGGCTGCAGGTCGAGCAGGACCGCGTTCACCAGGGTCTTCGTCTCGACCCGGGACGCCTGCTTCGCCTCGACAAGCTGTTCCTTTCGTTCGCCGATGAAAAAGGCAAGCACACCGATCAGGGTGATCAGGGACGCAAGCACAACAAACACCAGACGGCCCCGAATGAGGCGGCGGATCCGGGCAAAAAAGGAGATAGGCCGCGCATTGTGCGGGTCGCTCTCGTACATGGGAGACTCTCTCTGGATAAACGGGGCGAAAAACCCGTGACGCAGACGGTCGCGGGCGGGCAGGTCCCTGCACTCAGGGCCTCGGCCGGTTTGTACTCACCGCCAGAGGGGCCTGCAAGAAAAAAAGAGGACCGGCTGCCGACCGGGAAAAGTCTTCGTGGCCGGCCATTGACCTGTGCCACCGGGCTCCTTATTGTGGCACAGAGGAATGACACTCAGGGAGAGGAAGGAGCCGCATGGATCTCAAGGGATTACGCAAGGACTACGACAACCCGGTGCTCACCCGGGAGATGCTCGACCCAAACCCGTATCACCAATTCGAGCGCTGGTTCCAGGAGACCTGCAACGCCGGGTTGTCCGAACCCAACGCCATGACCCTGGCCACTGTAGGCGACGATGCCCAGCCGACCTTACGCACAGTCCTGCTCAAGCTGTTTGACGAGAACGGCTTTGTTTTCTACACCAACTACGGGAGCTGCAAGGCTCGTCAGATTGCCAGCAACCACCGGGTCGCGCTGCTCTTTCCATGGGTCAAACTGGCTCGCCAAGTGGCGATCACCGGCGTGGCCGAGAAGGTCAGTGTGGCTGAGTCGACCCGCTACTTCATCACCCGACCGCACGAAAGCCAATTAGGCGCCTGGATCTCTCAGCAAAGCGCAGTCCTCAGCTCTCGCCAATTGCTCATGAACGAGTTGGAGAAGATCAAAAACCGATTTCGAAAGGGCGAGGTACCTCTGCCTGATTTTTGGGGCGGCTACCGGGTACGGCCGGTGTCCATCGAGTTCTGGCAGGGCCAGGTGAGCCGCCTGCACGACCGTTTTCTCTACACGCGTCAGGCGGACTCTTCCTGGACCATCGAACGGCTGGCCCCCTGAGACCCCGCAGCTCCGACCCGTCCTTCCCGCACCGAAACCCTTGCTGATTGATTCCACTATGCACCGTTTTGCCCTGCTTGTGTTCATCTGCTGCCAGTTCCTCGCCGCAGTGGCCGCTCCTGTCGGCCGAGCCGATACTCCACCGGGCTCGTTCGCGGGGTCTTCCGCCCCGCCACCGCCCCTTGGGCCACTGGCATGGGTGAAAACCGCCCTGGATGGGCCACAGCTTTCACCCGCAGCAGTTGCCCCGCCGGGCCGCGACCCGCTCCAACTGAGCGCAGCCGCCACTGCCCCACACCCCGCCACTACGCCGGCAGCCACGCGGACCGAGATCCCGAAAGCAAAAAAAAACGTACGTACCACAGCCAACCGGCGACCGCACCATATCCCCAGCACCGACCAATCACCCGCCCAGATGCCGCCTCTGTTCACTGCGGCGACGGGGAACGCTGCGGTCGAAACAGAGCCGTCTTTCTGGTCCAGCCTCCTGACCTCGGCCACAACGGAAACGACCGAGGCGCTGCCGCCCCTACGCGCCGGTGTCCAGCCGCCAAAGCCACCCGGGGAAGAGCCGATGCGCATCGAGTCGGTCCTCACCAAGCGGTTCACCCAGCAGGAGAAGGCCCTGCCTCGATCCTCGTCCGACACCGAGGCTATGCTGGCCTCCCTGGTTGAGTTGCAAAAAAACATCCAGCAGGAGATTACGGTTACTCGTCAGCGTCTCAAAACCACCACCTCTGACGCTGAAAAAGCGACCTTGCAGGAAGAACTGAAACAGCTCGATCAGCAACTCTCGGACAGCGCTGCCGATTTTGAACGGATTGCCACAGGTGTCGAACCCACGGTTTTCATCGCGCAGAAGGACCAAGGCTTCAGTTGGAAGGACGAGCTGACGACGCTGCTCGAGCCAACCATCAAAGAACTCAAACAGCTTACTGCCCGCGCCCGGCAGAAGACCCAGCTCAAAGAAGAGGTCCTCGTGCTCGGCAAGCAGATGGCCACTGCAAACCGGG
>JAVEYP010000295.1:0-3634 GCA_034003445.1 Desulfobulbus sp. | reverse complement strand
GACCCTGATCATCGGCTTTCTCGGCGGCGTGGTCTACTCCGTCTACCGGACACCGGTGAACGACCCCCATGACCACGACACCGCTAACCAGCAGCAGTCGGCCGCAGCCATCGCCTCACTGGAGCAGGCGGCCCGCGATAACCCCAAAGACCTACAGGCCTGGGTGCAGCTCGGTCATGCCTACTTCGACACCGGCCAGGCCAAACAGGCCATTGCCGCGTACACCACAGCGCTCGCCCTTAAACCCGATGACGTGAACGTGATGACCGACCTGGGTGTCATGTACCACCAGGACCATCAGCACCAAAAAGCTATTGAACTGTTCGACGCGGTATTACGGGTCGAGCCGACCCACGAACAGGCCCGATTCAACAAGGGCGTGGTGCTGCTCGCCGGCCTGAACGACCGAACCGGGGCCTTGGCCGAATGGAAAGAGCTGGTCCGCAATCACCCCATGGCCACAGCGCCCTCCGGCCGTATGGTCAACGACCTGATCGACGAGCTGGAAAAGGCCGAGCCGAGGAAGCCCTGAACCGCCGGCCAAACGGGCCAATCCGGGGCGACGGTCATCAGTCCCGCTGATCAAAACCATCACAGTAATGGCCCGTACCAGAGGGGCTTGTTGCTTGACAGCGTCCTGTATCGCCTTTATATTTTTCGTTTCACAAGCATTGATTTCCCCGGACCGCCCCGGCATGTCCCGAGCGCCCGAGCGCAATCCCCACATGAGAACAAGGAACAGGTCATGAGCAAGATCAAAGGCACACAGGCCATTATCAAGTGTCTGCAGGAAGAGGGCGTTGAGGTAATCTTCGGCTACCCCGGCGGCGCGGTCATCGAACTCTACGACGAACTCTGCAAGAGCGATATCCGCCATATTCTTGTGCGGCACGAGCAGGGCGCGGTGCACGCGGCCGATGGCTTTGCCCGCGCCTCCGGTAAGGTCGGCGTGGCCCTGCTGACCTCCGGCCCGGGCGCTACCAACGGCGTCACCGCCATCGCCACCGCCTACTGCGACTCGATCCCGGTGGTCGTGCTGACCGGCCAGGTGCCACGTGCCCTGATCGGTAACGACGCCTTCCAGGAAGTGGACATCGTCGGCATCACCCGGCCGTGCACCAAGCACAACTACCTGGTCAACGATCCTGATGACCTGGTCCCGGTGCTGCGCGAGGCCTTCTATCTCGCCTCCTCGGGCCGGCCCGGGCCGGTGCTGGTGGACCTGCCCAAGGACGTCATGGCCTCAATGGTTGCCTATCCGGCGAAAATGCCGATCAAAATGCAGACCTATCAGCCCAATGTCAAACCACACCCCAACCAGGTGGAGAAGGCCTGTCGTGCCTGCCTGAAAGCCAAGCGGCCGGTGTTCTACATCGGTGGCGGTGTCATCCTTTCCGGTGCCAACGAGGAACTCACCCGGCTGGCCAAACGGCTGAACGTCCCCGTGACCATGACTCTTATGGGTCTGGGCGGGTTTCCAGGGTCCGAACCGCTGTCACTGGGCATGCTCGGCATGCACGGCAGCTACGCGGCCAACATGTCGGTGGCCAAGAGCGACCTGCTCATTGCCGTGGGTTCGCGCTTCGACGACCGGGTCACCGGCCGGCTTGATGCCTTTGCCCCGCAGGCCAAGATCATCCACATCGATATCGACCCCAGCTCCATCAGCAAGAACGTCAAAGTCGACATCCCCATCGTTGCCGACTGCAAACTCGCACTCAAGGCCATTAACGATTGGTTCGACTCATCCAGCGAGTTCAAAGGTGACGAGGTCAAGGCCCTGCATCAGCCTTGGGTGGAACAGGTGCTGGAGTGGGACGAAAAACATCCGCTTTCCTACCTGGAAGACGGCGAGGTGATCAAGCCTCAGTACGTTATCGAAAAGCTCCAGGAACTGACCGGGGGCGAGGCCATCATCACCACCGAGGTCGGCCAGAACCAGATGTGGGCGGCCCAGTTCTACAAGTTTTGCAAGCCTCGCCGGCTGCTCACCTCGGGCGGACTCGGCACCATGGGCTACGGCCTGCCGGCAGCCATTGGCGCGCAGGTCGCCTTTCCCGATGCCACGGTCATCGACATCGCCGGCGACGGCTCGATCCAAATGAACATCCAGGAACTCGCCACAGCGCGGGAATGCGGCGCGCCGGTGAAGATCGCCATCCTCAACAACAACTACCTGGGCATGGTGCGACAGTGGCAGGAACTGTTCTATAACCGCCACTACGCCTCAACGGTGATGGAGGCCACCCCGGATTTCGTCCTCCTGGCGCAGGCCTACGGCGCGCTCGGGCTGCGCGCCAAGACCAAGGCCGAGGTTGAGCCGGTGATCCGCGAGGCGCTCGCCACGAAAAACGTGGTGGTCATGGACTTCTCCATCCACCGCGAAGAAGGCGTCTTTCCCATGGTGCCGGCCGGTAAGGCGACCACCGAGATGCTGCTCGTCTAAGGCGCTGACCGCACGGTACTACGCGGCCGGCGACGACGCCGGCTGCGTAGTGACAGACATCCCCCCTCGAACAGGACTTGAACACCCATGAAACACACCCTCTCCGTCCTCCTGCGCAACAAACCCGGGGCCCTTTCCCGGGTGACCGGGCTTTTCAGCGGCCGCTGCTTCAATATCGAAAGCCTCTGCGTGGCCGAGACCTTTGACCCACAGGTTTCCTGCCTGACCGTAGTCACCCAGGGCGAGGCGGCAATCATCGAGCAGATCACCAAGCAGCTACACAAACTGATCGACGTGATCAAGGTCAGCGATGTCAGCGACGGCGAATTCGTCGAGCGGGAAATGGCCCTCATCCGCGTCAAGGCTGAGGCCGGCACGCGGGCCGAAGTGCTGCGCGTTATCGACATCTTCCGCGGCAAGGTAGTGGATGTCAGCCCCACCTCCTACGCGCTTGAGATCACTGGCTCAGAGTCAAAGATCAAGGCAGTGATCGACATCCTCCGGCCGCTTGGCATCAAGGAGGTTGTCCGCACCGGCAAGATCGCCATGATGCGCGCCCCCAAGAAATAACTTTCCCGGCCGACACCCCGCAAAGCACGGCGTGGCGGTTGGTCCACCCCTTCCACGGACATCTCATGCAGCGTCTTGAACTTCCCCTGGCGAGCGAAGGCTACCCGTTTATCCTGTTCAGCGGCTTTGCCACCCTTGCCTTCAGCCTGCTCGGCTTGGTGGTCCCGGCCCTGTTCTTCCTGCTGCTCACCGCCTTTGTCACCTACTTCTTCCGTGACCCGGTGCGGGTGCTGCCCGAAGAAGCAGGAGCCATTGTCAGCCCGGCGGACGGCAAGGTGATCGTGGCCCGCGAGATAGACGACAACCGCTTTCACCACGAACGGGTCATGAAGATCTCCATATTCATGAACGTCTTCAACGTGCACGTCAACCGCATCCCCTTTGCCGGCACAGTCGAGCGGGTGGTGCTCACCCCCGGCCGCTTCTACGCCGCTGACAAGGATAAGGCCGTGCTCCACAACGAGCACTGCATGGTTACCGTGGCCACCCCGTCCGGGGCGCGCTACACGGTGGTGCAGATCGCCGGCCTGATCGCGCGCCGCATCGTCTGTCGGGCTGAGCCGGGCGACCAGGTGGTGAGCGGCCAGCGTTACGGCATGATCCGCTTCGGCCCCCGCC
>JAVEYP010000294.1:0-3641 GCA_034003445.1 Desulfobulbus sp. | reverse complement strand
TGGCTGAATAGGCCTGGATATAGGTGTTAATAAGGTGGCGCATGTCCGCCTCATAGGGCTAGATGTCCAACTCCTCACCCGCATGCTACTTGATAGCAGCGCGCACTTCAACGTAGAATGCCACCTCCTGCGGAAGGGCCGTGGCCTCGGCCGCGGTATCCCCCGCTTTGTCGAGCTCCTGGGCAATGGCCGCAAAGGCGCGGGTGAACGTGGCCACCGCCTTGTACAAGGCCACGCGCAGTGGCTCGGTGGTGGTAAGCGTTTCGCTGTCAGCCGCGTCCCCACAAAAAAAGCGCAGGTACTGCTCCAGCTCGCGCGGCAACGGTATTGGCTCGCACAAATAGCAGAGCGCCTGACGGGCCTCGTCGAGCCGTTTTTTGCCCTCGTGCCAACTGTTCTTCAAGCGCACATTGTTATCGCCGCCATTGCCCTGGTCAACATCCAGCTCATCCGAGCTGTACACGGCAAGGGCTTGCTGCACGTCGCCGAACAGCTCCTTGAAGTCCACAATATAGCCGTAGTCCTTGTCGTCGCCGTCCAACCGGTTGGTGCGGCAGATCGCCTGAAACAGGTTGTGGTCGCGCAGTTCGTTGTCCAGGTAGATGTAGGTGCAGCTCGGCGCGTCAAAGCCGGTGAGCAGTTTGCTCACCACCACGAGCAGTTTCAGGTTGGCCGGTTCCTCGATAAAGCGGTGTCTGATCTCGTCCTCATACTGTTTGGTGGTCTGGCCGCGGCCGAGCACGGAGCGGGTGTAGGTATCGTACTTGTAGCGCTCGTCGCTGTCCGCCGGCTCCCGGGAAATGGCGCCCGCGTTCGGCTCAAAGGAGGTGATGATGCCGCAGTACCGGCCAAAGATCGTGTTCTGGAACAGCCGGAAGTAATGGCAGGCATCGTAGATCGAGGCCGCCACCAGGATCGCCGTGCCCCGGTCGTTGTTCAGGCGAGGTCGGAGGTTGAAGTCCTCGATGATGCTGGCGATGATGCGCTGCTTGCGCTCCCCGGCGCTCATCAGCTCTTCCAGGGTGGCCCAGCGCTTACGCAACAGCGCCTTCTGGACAGTGTTGAGGTTCTTGGTCTTGTGTGCAAACCACTGGTCAATGGCCGCGCGCGAGGTCAGCTGCTGGGGCACGTCGCGGGCCTCGTATTTCAGGTCGAGCACCACCCGATCCGCCACGGCCTGGTGAAACTTGTAGGTGTGGATGTAGGTGCCGAACACGTCCCGGGTGGTCTGCCGGTCCCGGCGTAAGAGCGGCGTGCCGGTGAAGCCGATGAAGATCGCGCCGGCCAGCCAGCGCTTCATCTGGAGGTGCATTTGACCGCCCTGGGTGCGGTGGCATTCGTCGACAAACACGTAAAAATTGCCGTGCACTGCCGGGCCAGGGCCGTCCAGGTCAGCCGGGTCGAACTTGTGCAGCAGGGCGCAGAGCAGCCGCGGCGCAGTTGCGGTCAGTTTGTTGACAAACTCGGCCCGTGAGTTGATGCGCGGCGAGGGTGCGTGCTCGCCGACCACCCCGGCGTTCTTCATCACTCCCTCGATCTGCTTGTCCAGCTCATCGCGGTCAGTGACCACCAGAACGCGCGCCTCCGGGTCGTGCTCCAGCAACCACTTGGCAAGCAGCACCATGAGGATGCTCTTGCCACTGCCCTGGGTGTGCCAGATCACCCCGCCCTCGCGCCGTTTGATGCGTGCCTGGGCCGCCTTGACTGCCTGGAACTGGTGTGGCCGCGGCACCTTCTTGTAGCCCGCATCAAAGAGGACAAAGTTACGGATCAGGTCGAGCAGCCGTTCCTTGTTGCACAACTGACCAAGCGGCCGGTCGAGCAGTGCCCCGGCCGCATCCAGGCCATCCTGGTCCGGGCTCTCGTCCGGCCACTGCACAAAAAATTGTTCCGGTGTGCCAATGGTGCCGTAGCGCAATCCCTGGGCGTCGCTGCCGGCAAACACGAGCTGCACTGTGCTGAAAAACCCCTTGTTAAAGATCTCCTCCTGATTGGTCCGGAGTTGGCGCACCCCGTCGGCCACCTCCACTGAGCTGCGCTTGAGTTCAAGCACCGCAATGGCCACACCGTTCAGGTAAAGGACGATATCCGGTCGCCGCTCCAAACCGCCGCGCAGGGTCACCTCCTCGGCCAGTCCAAAGTCGTTTTTCTCCGGATGCGCCCAGTCGACCAGGTGCACGGTCTCGTGTGCCTGGCCGATGGCCACCTGCACCGCCACACCGTAGCGCAGCAGCTGATAGGTGCGCAGGTTGGCCTGATACAGGGTAATGCCGGTGGCATCGGCCGCGGTCTCCAGCTTTTGCAGGGCCGCACTGATCTGCGCCGGGGAATAGCCTCGCTCGGTCAGGTTGGCGCGCAAGAGCGCCGTTTCGATGGGTCGATTGTGCGCGCGCGTGCGCCAATCGCCGAGGTAGCGGTAGCCCAGCGAGTCGGCCCGGGACTCGTCGGTGAACAGGGGGACGACCCGGTTCTGGGTCGCGCGTTCGGAGCGGGGTTGGTCAACCATGGGCATCCTCTTTCGACTGGTTCACGCGGAGGCGCGGAGACGCGGAGGGCGGGAGATTGTTGACGATGCGATGCAATCCTTCCTTGAGCGTGGCCGCGCCAAAGTTGATGAGCAGGCCAACGGAGAGATTGGTCAGGCGGAGGTAGGTGAGCACCTGTTTGCTGTGCACCGGTGCCAACCGCTCGACCGACTTCAATTCCACGATCACCCGGTCGTCGACGAGCAGGTCGGTGCGAAACCCCTCCTCAAAGACCATGCCGTCGTAGGTGAAACGGATGACCTTCTGTCGCTCCACCGTGAGGCCCCGTCGTTCAAGCGCCCGGGCGAGCACCGCTTCGTAGACCGATTCGAGCAGCCCCGGGCCGAGGTCCCGGTGGATCGCGAGCGAGGCGTCGACGATGGCGCCAGTGATGTCGTCGAGGTGCTTCATGGGTTGGTCCTTTGATGAGTATTTCACGCGGAGACGCGGAGAGAGAGGAGATTTTTTTGCATTTCTCTCAAGAATATCTTTTCTCCGCGTCTCCGCGTGAGCCCCTACTCCCTGCCCCCAGGCGCGACCAGCCGGGTTCGGCCGGTGAGGAGTTCCTGCATCATGGCCTGTTTGAGCAGGCGGGTCTTGTCCCGTCGCTGCTCCAGGGCCGCCAATTCCGCGTCCATGTCGGTCAGGACTTCGGCGATGGCGGTTTGTTCGGGAATTGAAGGAAACGAAACAGGGATACCCCTGATAATTTTTAAGTTAAGTCCACCCCTCCCGCCATCACCAGCTGACAACTCGCGTAGCTCGTCGTACCTGGAATCGAGATTGAAATACAAGTAATCCGGCACGAATGCTTTGTTTGGTAGTATAGCCGCGATGGATTGATTCGTACAAAGATCCACAAGATTCATCCAGCAATTCCCATTTTGCTCCCAAGCGAGCCCTCCTGAATGGCATTGAGGGGTTTCTTGGGTCCATCGGTGGTTGTGTAACGCATAGTTGCAGCGCCTTCTCTGCCCGGAGGTCGCAAACAACCTGTTTTTGGGGCCCATTGGGCTCTTTTCGGGCGCACTGATCCACCCCCCTTTCAGAAACGACTGCAGGGGAAGCTCTTTGACAGCTTTGCCGGAAGACGTGCGCGCTAACCGAGCCAGTCTT
>JAVEYP010000293.1:0-3641 GCA_034003445.1 Desulfobulbus sp. | reverse complement strand
AGGCGTGGTGGAGTTTTTTGGCGGCCGGCGCGCGCTGGAAGCGAGCCAGTGCCTCGTCCTGGAAGATCTCGCCGAGCAGGGCGCGCAGGCCGGGGTCACTGATGGAGTCTATGAGCGCCGTCAGTTCCGCGGCCATTTCCCCCAGCGGCCGGAGGCTGGCCGCCATGAAATCGGCCAGGCTCACCTCATCCGCGTCCACCGCACGCAGCAACTGCACGCCCAGCTGCAGCTGCTCGCGGAAGGGGCGAGCCACCGCCTGAACGAGGACAAAGCCTCCCTCCGGGGCGCTGGCGTCGAGTTCGCGGGCGTTGTCCCAGACCCGCGCCTCGATCTCGCCGGTGCGGTCCATCAGCGCCAGCGCAAGGTAGGGTTTGCCTGCCTTGGTCTCGGCGAGCGTCTTTCGGGCTACGAGGAAGATCTCCTGCACCTGCTGGCCCGGGGTCAGATCGGTGTTAAACATCGTTTTTCCGGTGTGGGCGGTCATAGTTGGTTTCGTCCTCCGGCTGGTGGATGAATCGTCGGCGCGGCGACGGGGTATTCAGGGAAACGGAAAAGCATGCAGTCCACGTCCCGGCCCACAAAGTATCAGCCCGCGGAACGCAGCAACCCTTTGCCACGGATGAAGCCGCGCTCGAAGTCCGAGTGCATTGTACCGGCTGGGGCAGGTGCCCTGGTCCCCGAACATTAGTCCAAGCCTTGGTCTCCTGCTGCCCACAGTGAAAAAATGGTCGGCGTGGCCGCCTTCGGCAGGCCACCGATACCGCAGCGAAATCCCGTTGAAGCCTCAATGGCTGGAGAGACGCCGGCAAACCGGGAAGCGGTTGCCGGCCGTGGTTGGTCGGGTATAGTGCTTCAGAAAGAACAGTGTGGCCAGCCTGGCCAGCGTACGCTGTGATACACCATCATAAGCCGCGAGCGCAAGCAGTTATGACCGACAACCTCCTCATCACCGGCTGCCGAATCCTTGCCGAACCAGGGACGGATATCCTGAGTGGACCGGGCTTCCTGAGCCTTCGGGGCGGCCGCATCAATGCCCTTGGACTCATGGCCGATTGTCCGGCTGACTGGACAGGGACCGTAGTGGACGGACAAGGACAACTCGCCCTGCCCGGCCTGGTCAACGGCCACTGCCACCTGCCCATGACCCTGTTCCGCGGCCTAGCCGACGATCTGGCGCTCGCCGACTGGCTCACCAACCATATCTTCCCGGCCGAGGCCCGGCACATCGACGCGGAAACGGTGTTCTGGTGCAGCCGGCTGGCCGCGGCCGAGCTGCTCCTGGCCGGGGTGACCACCGTGGCCGACGGCTACTTCCTCGAAGACGAGGTGGCGCGCTCCTGCGCGGAGGCCGGCCTGCGCTGCGTAGCCGCCCAGGCGATTATTGATTTCCCGGCGCCGGGCGTGCCCGACCCGACCCGCAACCTCGACGCTGCGGAAGCCTTTCTCGACCGCTGGCAGGTAGGGCATCCCCTCATCACGCCGGCCCTATTCGCCCACTCGCCCTACACGGTAGCAAACGACACGCTGCAGAAGGCCAAGGACCTGGCCCGGAGGCGCGGGGTGCGCCTGTTCGTGCACGTAGCCGAGACCCGGGAGGAAATCCACCAGATCGCCCGGCCACTGGCTGAAACGCCCATCCGCCACCTGGATGCGCTCGGCATCCTCGACCCGGACACCACCTGTGTCCACTGTGTCTGGGCGGACGAGGCCGACCTGGATGTCCTGGCCCGGCGAAGTACGGCCGTGGTCAGCTGTCCGCAAAGCAACGCCAAGCTCGCCTCGGGCGTGGCACCGCTGACCGCCATGCTGACGCGCAGCCTGCATGTCGGCCTGGGCACAGATGGCGCGGCCTCCAACAACTCGCCGACCACGGCCGGTTGACTCCGGGGGCACCAGCCGACCTGATCCTCATCGACCTGCAGCAACCCCGCCTGCAACCCTGCCCGACCCTGGACCGGCTCGTCCATGCGGGCAGTGGTGCGAACGTGCGCACCGTCATCGTGAACGGCCAGCTGGTGGTACATGAACGGCAGCTGCGCACCCTCGACCTGGCAGAGACCTGCGCGCGGGTGCGGGCCCTGGCCGAACGGGTGCGTGCCTGAGGGTCTCAAACCAGCGCCAGTAAGGCGCGCAGCCGCGCCAGGTTCTCCCGGTCCTCGGCCAGGTCATCGCCCTTGGGCGTCTCCAGGGTCATAGGAAGGCCGGCGAAACGGGCATCGTTGAGCAGCAAACGAAACCCCTCCAGACCGATCTCGCCGACGCCGATGTGCTCGTGGCGGTCCACCCGGCTGGCCAGCCCCTTTTTGGAATCGTTCAAGTGGACAAAATGGACGTGGCCAAGGCCGACCTCGCGCTCCAATTCGTCCATGGTGCGGCCATAAGCGGTCGCGTCACGCAGGTCGTAGCCGGCGGCAAAGATGTGGCAGGTATCGATACAGACACCCAGGTTAAATGCATGACGGCTCTGGCCGAGCAGCCAGCCCAGTTCAGCAAAACGGCTGCCCAGTGCAGTCCCCATGCCGGCGGTGGTCTCAAGGAGCACCTTCAGCCCGGTATCCGGGACCCCAGCCTGTTCAAGGGCCAGGTCGAGACTGCCGACCACCCTTGCCAGTCCAGACTCAACACCGGCACCGAGATGGCTGCCCGGGTGGATGACAACGAACTCTATGCCCAGCTGCTGGCAGCGGTGCAGTTCGCTTGCAAAGGCGGCAACCGATTTCGCCGCCGCTGCCGGGTCCACGGCGGCCAGGTTGATCAGGTAGGAGGCGTGCGCTGCCACGGGCATGCGGCCGCAAGCCTGCCACTTCTCCTGAAACAGGCGGATCTCCTCCTCGCCGGGCGACCTGACCCGCCACTGGCGCTGGTTGGCGGTAAAGATCTGCAGCGACTCGCCGCCCACCGCACGGATGCGGTCAAAGGCGCGGTGCAGACCGCCGGCAATGGACTCGTGGGCACCGAGCAGGGGCATCAACACTGCCCCGGCCGGCAGCGGCTCACATCTTCCATTCGCGCTCCAGGTAGGCGAGGCCGCTGTGGTTGGTCAGGTCGAGCTGGATAGGCGTGACCGAGATGTAGCCTTCTCGCACCGCCTGCTCGTCAGTGTTGTCGCCGCCCGACCAGTGCGCGGTGCCACCGCCAATCCAATAGTGTTTACGTCCCCAGGGGTCAAAGGTCTCCTGGATAGCGTCCCGGTAGACGCGCCGTCCCTGGCGGGTAAAACGGATGCCCGGGATCTGGCCGGCCGGGATGGGCGGGATGTTAATATTGAGCAAGGTAGAGGCTGGCAGGTGCCAGGTGAGCGCCAGCGAGGCAAGCTTCCAGGCCACCGCAGCGGCGACCTCGAAGTCATGCGGCGGTGAGCCGGCCAAGGAAAAGGCGAGCGAGGGTATCCCGTACATAGTCCCCTCTATAGCCGCTGACACCGTGCCTGAGTAGCTGATGTCGTCGCCCAGGTTGGCCCCGGGGTTGATGCCGGAAACGAGCAGGTCCGGCCGGGCATCCAGGATCTTGTTCACGCCGATGCTCACGCAATCCGTGGGTGTGCCGTCGATGGTGTAGATATCGGGCTCGAGCTCTACCACCCGCAGCGGCCGGTTCATGGTCAGGGCATGACTCACCGCCGAGTTGTCCCGCTCCGGGGC
>JAVEYP010000292.1:0-3641 GCA_034003445.1 Desulfobulbus sp. | reverse complement strand
ACACCGACCAGGGCAGCCAGTTTACCGCGGAAGAGTTCGTCCTGGCGGTGAAATACCGGGGTTGCCGGCTCAGCATGGACGGTCGCGGCGCCTGGCGGGACACCATCTTTGTCGAGCGGTTATGGCGAACCGTGAAGTATGAGGAGGTCTATCTGCATGCCTATGACTCGGTCAGCGAGGCACGCACATCGATCCAGCGCTACCTGGGCTGGTACAACCGCTTCAGGCCGCACTCCAGTCTAGACAGACAAACACCGGACGAGGCATACATCGACATGCTGCCGGCGGTTCAATCGGCAGCGTAACCAGAAGCAGAGGTTCCACTTAAAATCAACAGAATGCTGTCTTAACAAGTGAAGCCACCTCTAACGGCCCGTGCTTGTTGCTGTTGAAACCCGAGAAAAAGGAGCCGGGTTTGTGGCCATGCAAGCTGTGAACAGTGTGTGCACAGACAGCGTTGGGCTTTTTCTCGCTAGGCACCTGCGTGCCGGCCAGACGGTCAAGACCGATGCGCTTCCTGCCCTGAATGTCGTCGCTAAGCAGCACACACACTGTAAAAAGGTAACTCCACCTTAAGAGGCCAATGTCTGGCTGCCTTTGGTGCATATTATGATCGGCAATATGAAAAAGTTTATCAATGGAACCTTTCATGGCGTTTCGTCCCGGTATCTTCAGGAGTATCTTGATGAATTTTGCTACCGGTTTAACCGAAGATTTTGGGAACCAGAACTCCCGTTACGATTGCTCAACGCATGCCTGGCTCACGCCCCAATCAAAACTGCTGAGTTTCGTTCATAGCCACTTACTTTTTAGTTCTTGACAATACTCCTGGGGCTCGGTTAACTGACCCGCAGCAGTACACATTTTTCAGGATCCGAAAGGATGAAAAGGGAACCTCGTGAGAATCGGGGACGGGCCCGCCGCTGTATTCGGGGACGAACGTTGCACGATGCCACTGACCAAAAGGTTGGGAAGGCGCAACTAGTAGAGTGATCCGAAAGTCAGAAGACCTGCCTGAAAAATTCATAGCGTTTTCTCCTTGGACCAGGGAAAACACCGATACGTGGATAATACCAGGGCATCCCCGGATCAAATTTAATTTGATCCGGGGATTTTTTTGTTCTTTTTTCAGGTGAAGAGGTGGTCCGGAAAGCAGTGCAGGTGATTGTTGTAGTGTTATTTATTAAGAGAAATCGGTGCCGTAACAATATGGCCTAACAGGGAAAACGGTGCAAATCCGTTGTGGTCCGGCCGCTGTAACCGAGGACGAAATCCGCACCATGTCACTGATCAGCGCTGATCGGGAAGACGCGGAGAATAGGTTGATTCGGAAGCCAGAAGACCTGCCGATTTTTTTGATCAGCTCAAGACGGCCGTGGTTCCCGTTATTGATCCCAGCACCCATGCTGAGGCGGCGATGCCGCTTCTCCATGGATCAGAGGTGAAGAGACTGGGGACCCCCAGCCCATGAGGGCTGGGGGTTTTTTGTTCAACAAGAAACAGGAACAAGGAGTGTGTAATGAGTGAACCATTGGATATCCAGAAAGACTTTCCACCGCAAACCCATGCCCAATGGCTGGCCGCGGTCGAAAAAGAGTTAAAGGGCCTCCCTTTTGACAAGACTCTGATCAAAAAGTCGTACGAAGGCATCGACATTCAGCCCATGTACTTTATGCATGACCTCGAAGGGCTGCCCCAAGTGGATACTCTGCCAGGCCAGGCACCGTACATGCGGGGGACCACATCTTCCGGTGCGGTGGTTAATTCCTGGAACATCTCCCAGGAGATCACCCTCTGTCATCCTGCCGAATTCAACCAGGCAGCTCTAGTTGACCTTAACAGAGGACAGAACAGCCTCAATGTAGTGTTTGATCAGGCCACCCTCAAGGGACAGAACCCCGATCAGGCCGCAAGCGAAGATGTGGGTAAGGGCGGTTTATCGATGGCCACATTGGCTGATGCCAAAGCTGCCTTTAAGGGCATCGACCTGGCCGCTTACGACTGCCACTTTATATGCGGTGCATCCGGCATCGCGCCGGCAGCCCTGATCGCTGGTTATTTGGAGGAACAGGGGAAATCCGTCAAGGAATTGAAAGGTTGCCTAGCGGTTGATCCGCTGGGAACCCTTGCCGTTGAGGGACAGTTGACCTTGCCGCTTGGTGAGGCTTATGACCGGATGGCACGCCTGACCTTGTGGGCCGTTGATCAGGCGCCTGAATTGCGGACCATTGCCGTCAATGTGGACGGCTATCAGAACAGCGGCGGGAATGCAGTGCAGGAGATCGCCTATGCACTGGCCACCGGGGTGGAATACATCCGGGTCTTGCAGGAGCGGGGCATGGATATTGACGCCATTGCCCAGCGTATGATCTTCGGCTTTTCCATTGGTGCTGACTTTTTCATGGAGATCGCCAAGTTCCGTGCTGCGCGTCTGGCCTGGTGTCAGGTAGTGCAATCCTTTGGCGGCAACGAAGATTCTCAGAAAATGCAAATCCACGCCAAGACCTCGCTCTGGAACAAGACTGAGGTGGACCCTTGGGTCAACATGCTGCGGGTCTCCACTGAGGCCTTTTCCGGCATCGCCGGTGGTGTCGACAGTCTCCATGTTAGCCCTTTTGATGAAATTTTCCGCACACCCAACGAGTTTTCCCGGCGTATCGCCCGCAATGTCCAGATCGTGCTCAAAGAAGAGGGTCACTTCGACAAGGTGATCGATCCTGCCGGCGGCTGCTGGTATGTGGAAAAAATCACTGCGCAACTGGCGGAAAAGGCCTGGAAATTGTTCCAGGATATCGAGGCCGGTGGCGGCATGGCTACCGCGCTCGAACAAGGCAAACCCCAGGGAGAGGTGGCCGACATTGCCGCTCAACGGGCAAAAAAAATTGCCACCCGCGCCGACCGTTTTGTCGGCACCAACATGTACCCGAACCTCCAGGAAAAACGGCTGCCGGTTGTGCCCCTCGACCATGCGGCCCTCCAAAAGGAACGCAGTTCCCAACTTAAGGCCTTTACAGCCGCAATTGATACCAAATCCTGCGCCGTGGCCCTGACAGCGGTGAAAGAAGGCAATGACACAATGGATGGCCAGTTGATGGAAAAGGCTATTCAGGCTGCCCGCAAAGGCGCCACCCTGGGGGTGCTTACGGCCGCCTTGGGTACAGGGAGTGGGTCCATCCCCACGGTTCAACCTCTGAACCTGCATCGCGGGGCCGTGCCGTTTGAGAAAATCCGGCGGGAAACCGAGGCCTGGACCGCCGAAAAGGGTGCCACGCCTAAACTGTTTCTGGCCAATATGGGACCAATTCCCCAGCATAAAGCAAGGGCTGATTTCTCCACCGCTTTTTTCAATGTTGGCGCCTTTGAGACCATCGGCAATGACGGTTTTGCCACGGTCGACGAAGCCGCCAAGGCGGCTCTTGCCTCCGGGGCAAAGGCTGTCATCATCTGCTCCACCGATGCCACCTATCCAGAGCTCGTGCCGCCGTTGGTGCAGCAGATAAAAGCCGCTAATCCCGGCATCATGGTCATCCTCGCGGGTTATCCAAAGGAACATGTCGAAGCCTTTAAGGAGGCCGGAGTGGACGAATTCCTTTACGTCCGGACAAACGCCTTGGAACTGTTAACCAAACTACAAAAACACC
>JAVEYP010000291.1:0-3648 GCA_034003445.1 Desulfobulbus sp. | reverse complement strand
CCGCAACACTCATGCCGCCGACATCAAACGCACGGGCCTGACTGGCCGAGCGCCGCTCTACGGGTTCGTCAACGCCGACGCCCACTACTCCATGGACCGAGCGGCCAACATCCTCGGCATCGGCATCGACCGGCTGATCAAGGTACCGGTGGACGACCACGGTCGCATGACCCCCGCGGCCTTGGAGGCGGAGATCGATGCGGTACGGGCGGCGGGTGGTGAGCCCGTCTTCGTTGCCGCCACGGCCGGCACCACGGTGCGGGGGGCCTACGACCCGCTGCCGCCGCTTAGCGCCCTGAGCGCCCGCCACAACTTCTGGCTGCACGTCGACGGCGCCTGGGGCGGGGCTGCGATCTTCAGCGACCGGCTACGGCAACAATACCTCACCGGACTCGAGGCAGCGGACTCGTTCACCCTGGATTTCCACAAGATGCCGGGCACGGCGCTAATGTGCAACGTGCTTCTGTTCAACAATCGGCCAACCCTGCTGCGCGAGGTATGCAGCGCAGGTGACGAGTCCTACATCTTTCGGGCCGGGCCGGACGGCGACGTCCGCGACCTGGGCACCCTGAGTCTCCAGTGCGGCCGGCGGGTCGACAGCCTAAAGTGGTTTCTCGACTGGAAGTTCTACGGCAGGGAGGGCCTGGGGGCGAGGGTCGAAGGCTTTCTCGACCTCTGTCGCTACGCGGAGCAGCAAATCGACCAGAACACCGCGCTCGAGATGGTTGTGCCACGGGAGTCGTTCAACGTCTGCTTCCGCTTTCGCACCCCGGCCGACATTGACCCGGGACCCTTCAACGAGGAGTTGCGCAACCGCATGCACCACCGCGGCGAATACCTGATCGGGACTGGTCCGGTCAACGGCGAGTTGGTCCTGCGCCTACTGGTCACCAACGTCCAGGTCGACCGGCCGGCAATCGACCGCTTCCTGGCCACAGTGGTCACTACCGGTCAGGAGATGCTGGCCGATCGGGGAGCCTCCGACGGACTGACCGCGGAGGGGGGACATGAGCGCGGGTGACTACCTGATCACCCAGAAGGAGGCGGCGGAGTTCCTACAGGTGTCTACCAAGACCATCAGCCGCTACCGCAAGCGGGGCCTACCGCACCAACTCATCCTCAACCCGGTGACCGGCAAGCAGGAGGTCCGCTTTCGCCGCGTCGATCTAGAGCGCTGGCACGAAGGGCGACAACTCCTGGCCACCTATGGCCGGGACGCCGAGGAGGCCACCGCTCCCGTCCCGCAAATTGCCGGCCAGGCCGCACCCGGTCCGTCGGCCTCCCCCAGGGGAAACGACCAGGGGTTTCTCAATGAGCTGCTCGCTGTCTACCGGGAGGAGATCGAGATACTCCGCGATCAGGTGGAAGACATGCGCGAGCAACTCGCGCGGCGCGATCGGCAAATCGACGACCTAATGCGGCTGATGGTTGGCCTGCAGCTCGAATACAAACCGCTACCGGCCAATCCGGGCGGGGACGGCCGCCAGGCAAGTGGAACTACTGGAGTTCCTGCCAAGATGCTCGGCAGCAATTCGGGGCCGAGGGTCTACGAGGAGCCCATCGTCATCGAATTACCGTCACCGCCGCCGGCACCCACGGCCGCGCCGGCGCGGAGGACATTCAGCCGCGACCGGCTGGCCGCCTCGGTGCTCGAAATGCGCCGCCGGAACAAAAGCTACGCGGATATCGCCCGCGGCCTGAACCGTCTGGGTGCTGCCACCCTTTCCGGTCAGCCGGAGTGGACCGTGGCCGAGGTGCAGGGGCTGCTGCCGTCACTGGTTGCTGCCGGGGGGGCTCGTGCGGCCGGCGGGTACTCTTTTTAGTAAAGCTGCAGCAGCCGGTCCATCTCCTCAGCCTTCATAGTGAAGCTGTGGGCCGAGGTTGGGAAGGTCCGGTTTTGCACCTCTTCCTTGTACTGGCGAAGGGCCTCGCCAACCGGCTCGTTGATGCGCGCGTACTGTTTGACGAATTTGGGAGTAAAGCGGTCGTAGAGGCCCACCAGGTCGTGGATCACCAGCACCTGACCGTCACAGGCTGGACCAGCGCCGATGCCGATGGTGGGGATCGAAAGCCGGCTGGTGATGTGCTCCGCCAGCGGCGCGGGAATGGCCTCAAGTACGATCGAAAAGCAGCCGGCCGCCTCTATGGCAAGCGCATCGTCGAGAAGTTGCCGCGCGGCCTGGGCGCTCTTGCCTTGGACCTTGAAGCCGCCTAAGCTGGTGGCGGTCTGCGGAGTCAGGCCGATATGCCCCTGCACCGGGATGCCGGCGGCGACGATGGCCTCTACCGTTTTTGCCATGGCCACGCCACCCTCAATCTTGACCGCGTCTGCCCGCCCTTCCTTGAGGAGGCGCACCGCATTGTCGATGGACGCCGGGATGGAGCTGGAGCAAGAGCCGAACGGCATGTCCGTGACCACGAGGGCGTGTTCAACCCCACGCACCACAGCCCTCGTGTGGTGAAGCATCTCTTCCATGGTCACGGACACCGTGTCCGTGTAGCCCAGCACTACCATACCCAGACTGTCGCCCACCAAGACGATGTCCATGCCGGCCTGATCCGCCAGCCGTGCCCACGGGTAATCGTAGGCGGTTACCTCGACAATGGGCGCGCCGTTCTTACGATTTTTGATGTCCGGGATGGTCACCTTCTTCTCATGCATTGTCCTCTCCTTAGCTAAAATGACGGTAGTGAGCGTAGCGGTTCACAGCCGATCGGCCGCAGTGGCCTCCAGGGCCTGGATCAGCTGGGTGAGCAGCAGGTTGACCGGCGTAGCCACGCCGGCTTCCCGCCCCAGGGCTACGACTGCGCCGTTGATCACCTCGATCTCGGTGGGCCGGCCGCGGAGGATGTCCTGGAGCATGGAGGAGCGGTTTTCGACGGTGCGGACACAGACATCGCGGACCCGCTTCAGTTGCCGCTCATAGGCTAGATCTATGTGCCGCGCCCGGGCCACGGCCACCGCCTCGTCGACAGCACGGGTCAAGAGCAGGTCGCACACGGGTGTTTGCACCAGGACACCGTTGGGCACGCGCAACAGCGCGGTCAGGGCGTTGATGCCGACATTGACGATCAGCTTGGACCAGAGCAGGCTGTCCACGTCGTCACTGGTATAAGTTTCCATGCCAGCGCGAGTGAACAGGGCGGCTACGGCCCCGATCATACCACCCCGACCGACCGGGATACCAAGCACGGTGGGGCCTGCGCCGGCATGGCGCACCCGGCCTGGACCGAGCAAGGTGGCGGCCTGGGCAGTGACCCCAGCCGCTGCCCGCTCTCCGCCGACCGCGGCAACGAGCTGTTCGAGGTTACCAAGCCCATTTTGCAAGGTGAGCACCAGCCCGTCCGCGGCCAACAGACTGCGGGCCACTGCCGCCGCCTCGCCGGTAGCGCGGGCCTTGGTGCAAATGAGGATCAAGTTCGCCCGGCGGCCGTAGTCACCTGGGTCAGTGAGCACCTCCACAGCCACCTGCCGGGTCGCGCCGTCCAGGTCAACGAGCGTCAGCCCATGACCGCCAATGACCTCCGCATGGTCCCGATTGGTGGTCAGCAGGGTCACCGATGCATGTGGCGCAAGCAGACAGCCAAACAGGCCCCCCATGGCTCCGGTGCCGATAATTAACTGTTCCATAGTTCCACCTCCCCGAG
>JAVEYP010000290.1:0-3658 GCA_034003445.1 Desulfobulbus sp. | reverse complement strand
ACAGGTTGCTGGCGACATCCTGGCAGAGAAGACGCTGTAAATATGCGTTACACAACCACCGATGCACCCAATAAACCCCTCAATGCCATTCAAGAGGGCTCGCTTGGAGACAAAATGGGAATTGCTGCTACCATCACATCATTTAGATTATCACTAACGATTCCCTTTGCCTGCCCATCAAGAATGTTGAACCTGTGTTTGCAATATTGCCCATTGCCTCCAGCAGGGCATGAGCAATAGGCTGACAGCTTATTGTCTGATCGTTTTACAAAGACAACCCTATAGGGAACTGCCGCAGAACCTTGCACAGCAAATGAAATTTCTAACATTTTAGTCTCCCAATTTTGCACATAACGCCAGCAATTCCCGTTATGCCCTGTAACCCAATAATAGTGTAGGAGTCAGCATCGGGATTTGCAAATTTTTCCGGCAATTATACGGGGTCGGTTTTTTAAAATGTCGTTTTTACGCGTATATTTTTTTGCATGCACCGGCATTTTTTTCTTGACAATGCACAGAGGAGGATTCGTTTTTTCGTAGTAATATCAATAAAATACTACGGGTCCCGCCATGTCGATTCTCAAAAATATTGTCAACCCGCAACCGTCGGGAAACCCAGACATATCGCAAAATCAAAATGCGTGCTTATCAGCGCGTCATCCAGCGGGATCGAAGTGTTGGCGGCCGATGATCGGGGACCCGTTGCAGATCCGTGCGGATGAGGACAAACAGGGCATCAGTGTTGAGATGAGCGCGCATTTTGATGGTGCGCAGTGTTTGTGCCTGATTGACGATGGCGGTTGAGGCAGTTCTTGAGGGTCGACATGGTTTGCTCCTTAGTAAGAAATTGATATTATTAAGAAATAACCGGATCGACCTTGGTGCCTTATCAAGCAAAAGTGCCTGTGCGTGCAAAGATTTATATGTGTAAAAACAGTACATTACAAAAAAAAATCCCAGCCTGCTTGCCGGAAAAGCTTGCGAATCCTACTACTGACTTCTACGCTATTCCTGGGCTACAGGGCATTGCGGGAATTGCTGCATCCATAACATTGAGCATCGCCTGATCAAGTCCAGACATCCACAAACCAACGGCATGGTGGAGCGATTCAACGGTAGCATAGAGGATATCGGCGGTCAGACGCGATTGACGTCAGCAAACCATCTGAAGGATCCGCTGCCCAAATACAACCAAATCTACAATCATCATATAGCGCAGAAATCACTCGGCCATAGAACGCCAATACAGGCGTTGAAAAGCTGGCAGAAGACTCCCCAATCTTTTTAAAAAATCGGTCTACAATTTCACGGGACCTGACATCTAATCAACTGCCCCCCAACCGCCAAGCCCATTCATGGTCCAGGCCCAAGCAGTCATCCCTCCCACTTCAGGAGTCGTCACCTTTACCGAGGAAGGCGGATTTGATCATTCCAGCTGTTTCTTCTTGGTTTTCGAGAAGTAGCCCCGAATCTTTTTTCGTTGTATCCACACTATGGGGCTGAGAGCCACGAAGAGACCTATTAGAATAATACCCAGGGCCTTGACCCACGATATCAAGATGTTGTTCTCGCGTAACAGCTTGTCATGCGCCTCTGGAGAGGCAAAGGAGAGGTTGGCCACCTTGGCAATCTGGCCCAGCATTTTCATGGGAATCGAACCATCGGGGATATCCCGGTGGCAGGCTATGCAGGTTCCCGCGCGGGTGAGTTTTTCGCGTTGTCCAATGGTTAAAGGCATCGAGGTGGCCCAGTGGCTGTCAATGGTCATGAGTTGCTTTCCCTCTGCGCTGAGGAGTTGCACGAAGTCTCCGTGCAACTCGGCAATGGCTGCGATCTGCGGCCGGGTGTTCCGGCTAACGTTCTCGCCCCCAGAATCCACAATATCGGCGTATTTCACCAGGTCGGGCCTGCTGTCGTAGGCGCCACCATCAATGCCGTAGCCCATGGCGGTCTGGCTGCCATGGCAATCCCGGCACTCCCTGGTCTCCAGTGAAGTGGTGTGTGCATTGACCGGGGCCAGTTCCATGGCATTGATGCCGTCCGGGCGTTTGCCTATCCGGTTGTGAACGAGCACCTTTCCGCTTGGGCCAATCACCGTCCCCACTGTCTGGATAACACCGGTAAGGGAGCTCACCCGTCCTTCCCCGTTGATGCCCAGCGGCGGGTTTTCCCAGCGCACGTGGCTGTAGTCGCCCAGGGTGGGGGCACCGGGTTGCAGAACGAATTGCAGGTTGTAGTCGGCTGTGGTGCCGTTAGGCATGATCTTTTCGGCGGAGTACAACCAATCTGCGGATTCTTTAGTGTAGTCGATGATATATTTGTATCCGTAGTATTGGGGGACCCAGGTCGAGTGGCAGGCATAGCACTCCAGGGATTCCATATGCCTGGCCACGGCGACCATGGCCGTTTTTGCCTTGAGCGGGTGTTTCCAGCTCTCTTTGCGGTGGATTTCTTTTAACAGAGGCACCTCAAAGTCGTTGCCGCTAGCGGAATAGACCAGGACCTGCTGACCTTTTTTCACCACATTGCCCAGAGGATTCCCCCGGGCGCTGACCAGATAGCCATCCGCCTTGTTGTACACCGTGGCATAGTCACGGGTCACGGCAAGCGGTTGGTCACTAACACCTCGTGCTTTTGCGTCGAGTGTTCTGCCAAACTCATCACCAAATCCCAGGGGCAGTTCCCAGGGGTAGGCCGTGGGTGTGCCGTGGCAGTCAGCGCATTCGACCTCTACCCCGGCCAGGGTGGTACTGCCGATATTGCCATTGCCGTGCATGGAGGTCGTGGTATGGCAATCCTGACACAACAGCCCCTTATCGGTTTTGCCGTCTTGCTCTATGCGGTGGTGGACATCGTCTCGCATGTGTTTAAAAACGTAGCCCGCGTTGGCCGACTGGGGGATTCCTTTCTCGTCAAAGGGCCCTCTGTTGTAAGAGCTGCCCATGGCCATCAAGCCCTGATAGGCATGACCGATACGGCGCCCGGCAGAGTGGCAGGCCGCGCAGGTGGAGACCTGAATACCTGAGAGGCGTTTTTCGTTGACGACAAGGCCACTTTTTCTGGTTCCCATCATGGTGTGGAACATCAGGTGGCCGGGTTCATCGGCTTTTATGCTCGCATCTTTTCCTTCGTACAACCCCTCGTTGTTGTACAGACTGTGGCAGGCGGCACAGCCCATCCCCCTGAAATGGCCTCTGTCCTGGTGGCCCTTGTTGCTCAGATGGCAGGCGTTACAGTTGCGCAGATAGGTGAAGGCCGCCTGTTCGGGCATTTGGCTCAGGGTGGTCAGGTCGGCCTCTGGGATCTGTTTTAAGGCCTTGGGAAACTGCCCGGGGAAATTTTCGGCAAGCTCGTTCATGTAGGCTTTGTACACATCTGTGCCAAACCGGGGCAGGCTGCCATCCGGGTCGTCCATGGCGTGGTTGCCGTACACGTGGTGATGGTCCTCGGTGCCAAAGCCCCAGCTCCAGGTAATGGCTTTCATCTTGCCGGCATCGGTGTTCATTATGGAGCGATGGACCGCGTAGGTGTGGTCGCTGTGGCATTGGGCGCAGGTGTATTGGTTGACTTGCAGAGCGCCTGGAACCGGGGTGAAAAAGCCCAGCAGACTGCCTTGGGGCGCACCGCTGTGGGCCTTTTTTTTGTCTTTGGTTTCTAA
>JAVEYP010000289.1:0-3668 GCA_034003445.1 Desulfobulbus sp. | reverse complement strand
TGGGGAGAGCTTCAACCACCTCTTCCGACTGGCTGCAAACAGGTGGCGCCGCCATTCTCAACGAAAAAAACCATCCAATCCACACCGAGAGACGAGCTGCTGATTTTTCTTTCCTCCCTCGCCCGAATACTCTATTGAAGAGCATCGCAACGCCCGTGCCGCCACTTTTGCACCGACCGGGCCGGACACCTATCGCCCGCTTAGGGCCGGACGTCGTCACGGCGCACCCGGCTCCCGCGGCACAGACAAACATGATCATGACCCCCATTATCTCCAAGGAACTCGTCCAGGCCATCCGCGATCAGTTCAAGATCAACTGGCACGGCATCCACGGATTCAGCCACCTGGCCCGGGTCTGGGAGAACGGCCTGCGCCTAGCCCCGATCACTGGTGCCAGCGAGCGCGTAGTGCAGTTGTTCGCCCTGTTCCACGACAGTCGCCGGCTCAGCGACGGTAAGGACCCGGGCCACGGCCCACGCGGCGCCATGCTCGCTGAGCTGTGGCGCGGCCGCTATTTCGAGCTGGTGGACACCGAGTTCGAACTGCTGTGCACTGCTTGCCGCCTGCACACCACAGCGCTCACCCACCCAGAACCGACCGTGCAGACCTGCTTTGACGCAGACCGGCTCGACCTGGCCCGGGTGGGCAAGACGCCGAACCCCGCCTTGCTTTGCACCGAAGCAGCTAGGGACCTAGAAACCATCCGCTGGGCCGTGGAGCGCAGCCTCAGCGGTTTCCAGCCTGATCTGTTCGCGCACCATCGGTCAGAACCCACAAAATAGCGCGGTTTCTTTCAGCTTTTTAAAGACTTCAACAACCACCTTGCCTGTAGGATAAACCCATGGAAAGAATAATCGTCAAATTCGGCGGGTCGAGCGTTGCCGATGCCGCCCAGTTTAGAAAAGTTGCGGCCATTATGCAGGCCGATCCGCGTCGCCGCATCCTCGTGGTTTCAGCGCCAGGTAAACGCCGCCCGGACGAAGCCAAGATCACGGACCTGCTCTACCTCTGCCACGACATGGCCGCCATGGCCACAGGCATTGACGAGCCCTTTGGCCTGATTAGCGAGCGGTTCACCTCCATCGCAGCCGAACTCGGCCTGGACTCGGCCCTGCCGGAGTTGCTGCAGGCCTTTCGCCGCGAACTCGAGGCAGGCTGCTCGCGGGAATTTGCCGTGTCCCGGGGCGAATACTTCTGCGCTCGACTGATGGCCGAGTTCTTTGACGCTGAGTTCGTGGACCCGGCCAACCACATTGTTCTGCGCGGCAATGGCCTAGTCGATCCGGTAAGCTACGAGCGGCTGCGTGCGCGTCTGGCCGATGAAAGCCGCATGTACGTGATGGCTGGGTTCTACGGCCGCAATCGCCAGGGAGAGATCACCACCTTTTCACGCGGCGGCTCAGACATATCTGGTGCCATTGCCGCGCGTGCTGCCGGGGCTGTCCTCTACGAAAACTGGACCGACACCTCGGGCTTCCTTATCGCTGACCCGCGCATTGTCGACAACCCCAAGGCCATTGAGGAGATCTCCTTCCGCGAGGTGCGCGAGATGGCCTACATGGGTGCCAGCGTATTCCACGACGAGGCCATCCTGCCAGTTCTCGAGGCCTCCATCCCGGTCGCCATCCGCAACACCAACCGCCCGCAGGACCCGGGGACGCGGATCGTGCCCAAGCTCAGCGCCACGGCCCTGACCGCCACCGAGATCGCCGGCATCAGCGGCCGAAAGGGTGTTGCCATGATCACCCTGGAAAAATCGCTGATGAACAAGGAGATCGGATTTGCCCACCGGCTCCTGGGGATCTTCCTGCAGCACAACATCAGCTTCGAGCACTGCCCCTCGAGCATTGACTCGATGAGCGTTATTGTGCTGGACAGTAAGCTGCGCGGTCTGGATCAGACCATCCTCGATGATATCCAGCGTCAGCTCGAGCCTGACCACCTGAGCATAGAAAAGGACCTGGCGCTGATCGCCGTGGTCGGCGAGGGCATGGTGCGTACCGTGGGCATTGCCGCCAAGATGTTCGCTGCGCTGGCCGATCAGGGCATCAACGTGCGGGTGATCAACCAGGGCGCCTCGGAGATCAACATCATCGTGGGCGTAACCGCAGACGATTACGAGGAGGCGGTGCGCGCCATCTACCGCGTCTTTGTGCCAAAGGCCATCCCGGCCAGCTGATCGCCACGCCAGCTGCGCACAAAAAAAGCCGCCCGGCAGATCACTGCCGGGCGGCTTTTTTTGTTTGAGGAGTGCTTAAAAGAAGCGGTTGCTCCCCTGCCTTGGATACGGGCTGGAGTAGGGATTCAGCTGCCCGAGGCGGCCAGCAGGCGAGCCTCCTGTTCGATCCACCGCATGGCCCGGCCGTAGAGACGGGCATCGCCAAGAGGGACGCTCACAAAAACAGGCGGGTTGAGCAGTGGCGACAGCCCCGACTGCATGTGTATCTCATTGCCGTCCCGGTAGCGAAAAACCACAGTGCAATTTTTGACAAAGAGCCGTTCCTCGAATACCGACACCAGGGTGTCGGAATTGAGCACGGTCACCTCCTCGTCGATAATCGCACCCTGCAGATCTACCACCAGTTTCTGGCAGCTCGGCATGGCAAGCATGATCTGTGCGATCTGGAGCAGATCCCAGCCGCTCTCCTCGTCCACTGTCCCGCTGACGACGATGGTACGCACCACACCATCCTGACTTTTCTTGATCCTGAATCGCATACTCTCCTCCTTGAAAGCACGGTTGATTCTTCGCTCTGCCGCCATGTCACCGGTCGGACCGGGCACCAGAAAAACGTGAAGCATTCTCACTAATTTTCTTTCGGCACAGGGTACGGTCGGGCATTAGGTAAATCTGTGGCAGGAAGAAAACAACATGAGCAGTGGCGCTGGACTATTGTTTTGTGGGCGGCGCAGCCGGATCTGGCGGGCCAGAATTTCATCTGTGGGCCACTTCCTCCTAAATTTTGGCGGCGGCACGGTCGATACAAAACCCAGGCAAAAGACAGGTTCCGGCGTTTGCAGCCACAATTCCAAAAAAGCAGGACGTATGCACTACACCATCCAACCAGGAGACACGATCACCGACGTTACCCGGCGCCTGCACATCGACTGGGAAACACTGCGGACAACCAACCCGAACGCGGTCGGTCGGTCGTCCCGCACCGGCAAGGCGATTATTAAGGCCGGGGTTACCGTGACCGCACCTGCCAGTTTCAAGGAAGTGTTCGCCAAAGAGACCGCTACCTTTGCCCCGCGCCAGGCCACAGGCGCCACGCCCCAGGCCACGTCCGCTGTCGCGCCCACACCGGCCAGCGAGGTGGCCGCGGACGGCGAAACCATCCATGTGCTGAAAAAGGGGGACACTGTCTGGGCACTGGCTGCGAAGAAGTATCATGTGGACCCGCAGGCTATCCTGCGGCTGAACAACATCACCAACCCGAAAACCTTGCAGATCGGCCAGCAACTGCGCATCCCGGCCGTTGACACAAAATCGGACAGCGACACCGAGGTGGTGGCCAGTTGGTACGGCCAGTACCATCACGGGAAAACCATGGCCAACGGCAAACCCTTTGACATGTATGGACTGACGATTGCCCACCGGGACATGCCGCTGGGCACCCGGGTGGAGCTGGAAAACCCCGCTACCGGCGAAAAAGCGCGGGCCACGG
>JAVEYP010000288.1:0-3671 GCA_034003445.1 Desulfobulbus sp. | reverse complement strand
GAGGGTCTTGTCCAGGTCGTACTTGATCAGTTTCAGGGCCCGGTCGATGACGGTCAGGGTCTTGAGGCCGAGAAAATCGAATTTGATCAGTCCGGTTTTCTCAGTGTACTTCATGTCGAACTGGGTGAGGATCTCCTTGTTCGGGCCGATGCACACCGGCAGGTATTCGACCATAGGTCTCGGCGAGATGACTACGCCCGCGGCGTGGGTCGACTTGTGGCGGGACAGGCCTTCGAGCGTCTGCGCGATGGACAGGAGCTGGCGGATGTCGTCGTTCTTCATCGCCTCGCGCAACCGGGGTTCCGCGTCGATGGCCCTTTTCAGGGTGATATTCAGCTCCTCGGGCACCAGTTTGGCGATGCGGTCCACCTCGGGCAAGGGGATCTCGAGCACCCGGCCGACGTCGCGCAGCACGGCCCGGGCCTTCATCGATCCGTAGGCGACGATCTGGGCCACGTGGTCGTTGCCTCCGTAGCGCTGGCGAACGTAATCGATCACCTCGTCGCGGCGGTCTTTGCAGAAATCCACGTCAAAGTCGGGCATGGACACCCGCTCGATATTGAGGAACCGCTCGAAGAGCAGGCCGTAAGGGAGGGGGTCGATGTCGGTGATGGACAGGCAGTAGGCGGCCAGGCTGCCAGCGCCCGAGCCGCGGCCCGGGCCCACCGGGATCTGCTGCTGCTTGGCCCAGTTGATGAAGTCCGCAACGATCAGGAAGTAACCGGAAAAACCCATTTTCTGGATGACGTCGATCTCGAGTGTTAACCGGTCGCGGTATGCCGTCACGGCTTCCTTGCTGACCGGTGCCAACTCGTGCATCTCGTCGAGCCGGTGCGCGAGCCCGTCCCGACATGCCTGTGCGAAGACCGTGTCTAGGGTCTCGCCCTCCTGGACCGGGAAGACCGGGAAGTGGTTCGTGCCAAACTCCAGCTCGAGGTTGCAGCGGGCCGCTACCTCGAGGGTGATGGTCACCGCTTCAGGGCAGGAGGTGAACTGGGCCGCCATCTCCTCGGGAGACTTGAAGTAAAGGGTGTCAGTGGTGAAGCGGATTCGGCTCGGGTCGTTAATGGTCCGAGCGGTCTGGATGCAGAGCAGTACCTCGTGGGCGTAGGACTCGTGCCGGTTGAGGTAGTGGCAGTCATTGGTGGCCACCAGCTTGATACCCAGATCACCCGCGAGCTGGATCATGCCGCGGTTGGCCACGGCCTGTTCGGGCATGCCGTTTTCCTGGAGTTCCAGGTAGAAGCGATCACCGAAGACCTGCTGCAACTCCAGCGTACGTTTGCGCGCGCCATCCGGGTCGTTGTGGGTGAGGCGCCAGGCGATCTCGCCGTGCAGGCAGGCGGTGAGGATGATCAGCCCCTCCTGGTGCGCGTACAGGGTGGCCAGGTCGATGCGCGGCCGGTAGTAGAACCCCCGGGTCTGGGCCAGGCTGCTGAGTTTCATCAGGTTGGCATAGCCGGTCCGGTCCATGGCCAGGGCGACCAGGTGGAAATTGTGGCCGGCGGTGCGGTCGTGCCGCAGCATGCCGTGTTCGGCCACGTAGAACTCGCAGCCCACGATCGGCTTGATGCCGGCCTTTTTTGCCTTTTCATAGAATTCCAGGGCCCCGTGCATGGCGCCGTGGTCGGTTATGGCCACCGCCGCCATCTCGAACTCCTTGGCGCGCTGGATGAGGTCGCCAACGCGGATGGCGCCGTCGAGCATGGAATATTGGGTGTGGACGTGCAGATGAACAAAGGGTGCAGACATAATACCTTCCGGGCAATGATGGGTCGGGTGGCAGAGGGACGGGTTGGGGAACCGGGTGCGTGGACGGCGCTGTCCCGCAACAGCTGATAAAAATGTTCAGCGCGGTTGTGCTGTGGCCGGCCTGATCGGCATGGCTGCGGTGCGTAGCCGGCTCCGGAGCGCTCGCGGCCTGCTCACTGGTGTCAGGCCCTGACGCCTTCGAGGAGGGTCTCGCTCAGGTCGGCCCCTGCGGGACGGGCGCCCAGTTGCTCTGCCCCATGCCCCTTGACCAGAAATAGGACCGTGGTTCGAGCGCAGCCATACAGCAGAGAGTAGACGAGGAGAAGCAGCGAGCGCATCAGGGCCTTTTGAAAAATTGAATAAAATAAGAATATTAGCAGGAATTCTGTGGCCGGACGACCGTGTGAACAGATTCTATTCTACACGGCCGACGCTTTTTACACTCGGGTTTTCGGTGGGCCTGTGCCGCCTTGCCAGGACTAGAAGCCGGAGGGCTCGCTCCGATCCTCGTCGCGGATACGGAACCGTTCCCGGATCCGCGCCAGCGGCACCAGGTCGGCCTTGCGTTCGGAGGGGGTGAGGAAGGAGAGCAATTTGGTTTTGAGCACCGTGGGGTTGACTTCGCCTTGGATGGCGATGATCCCCTCCATAATTATTTTTTGGAGCAGCAGTTCATGGTTGGTCCGTTCACGCAGGTTGGCGGCAAAGGGAATACAGAAGAAGTTGGCGAGGATCAGGCCATAGAGGATCGAGGTCAGGGCAAGCGGCACGGTCCGGAGGATGATGTCGGTTTCATTAATACCACCAAGCATGGGGATCAGGCCGGCCACTGAGCCGACGATGCCGAAGGCCGGGCAGAAGTCGGCCATGGTGCGCAGCACCCGCTCGCTGTCCTCGCGGCGCAGCTTGAAGAAATACATTTCGGTGTTGAGGATGTCGCGGATCTGCTGCGGCTCGTAGTTGTCCACCAGACAGCCCAGCCCCCGGCGGAGGAACAGCACCGAAGTCTCATGCTCGTCCTCCTGCAGGGACAGGATGCCGGCCTGGTGTGACTTGATGGCTAGGTCGATGAGGATGTCGACGATCGTGGTCTCGGATTTCAGCCGAGACTTGTAGGAGGCGCGGACCACCCGGGTGACGATACGCAGTCGCTCGAACGGGAAGCTGAGGAATGCCGCAGTGGCGCTTCCGCCGACCACGATCATCAGACTGGCCAGGTTGAAGTACAGGCCGAGATGGCCCTTGAGGAGAAAGCCGGCGAAAAAGACGGCTGCACAAAGAATCAGGCCAAACAGGGTCTGGCGTTTCATCGGTTGAAAGTTCCTGTCATTGGCTGGTTGCCGGGTTCACGGGTTCGGCGGGCATGGGTTCCAGGGAGAGGATGAGTTCCACCCGCCGGTTGGTGCGGCGGTTCTCCTCGTTGCGGTTGGGCAGCATCGGCCGGAACGAGGCGTGGCCGGCGACGCTGAACTGGCCGGGTGGCAGGCCGGTAGCCTCGATCAGGAAGCGGGCTACCTGGCTGGCCCGGGCGAGCGACAGCTCCCAGTTGGAGGGGTAGCGGGCGGAGTGGATTGGCTGATCGTCGGTATGGCCAATGACGTTGATCATGTTCGGTGTTTTAGCGATCACAGGCACCAGTTTCTCCAGCGATGTGCGCGCGTCCGGGGTGAGGTCGGACTGGCCAGAGGGGAAGAGCAGATCACCTGTGAGGCTGATGCGCATGGTCTTGTTCGGGATCAGCTCCACCGAGGCGAAGCGTTCCAGCTTTTCCGCGGCCACGGTCACCTGCGAGAGGTCGTAGAGGTCCGTGATCAGTTCACTACCCGCAGACGTTGCGGCCGGTGGTGCGGCCCTCGGCTCCGGCTGTTTCGAACCCTCGTTGAGCTGGTGACGGATGAGCACGTCCGCGTCGGTCTGTT
>JAVEYP010000287.1:0-3681 GCA_034003445.1 Desulfobulbus sp. | reverse complement strand
CAGGGTAAGGAATGTTCGGCGATCAGCCAAGGGAGAAGAGCGAGCGCACTGGGGGGCAGGGTGGAAACAGAATCTCCCGGCACCTGATCTTGGGGACAGGGTGCCGGGCGATGTCGCGTACGGTTCAATCCTCCGGTTCCGGTTCCGGTTCTGCTTCCTGTTTCATTTTCGTTTTCGGCTGGGGTTGCTGAGCGAGCGGCGTTTCGCTCTCGACGGGCATGCCGAGGGCAAGGCGGAGTTTGTGTTCAATTTCGGTCAGGGTTTCCGGGTGCTCCTTGAGGAATTTCTTGGAGTTTTCACGGCCCTGGCCAATGCGCTCATCCTGGTAACTGTACCAAGCGCCGCTCTTGTCAACAATGCCCTGCGCCACGCCAAGGTCGAGCACGTCACCGGTCCGGGAGACGCCCTCTCCGTAGACAATGTCGAATTCAGCCTGCTTGAATGGTGGCGCCACCTTGTTCTTGACGATCTTCACCTTGGTCAGATTGCCGATCACATCCTGACCATCTTTGATCTGGGTCGTCCTGCGGATGTCGATACGGATAGAGCTATAGAACTTGAGCGCGTTTCCGCCGGTGGTGGTCTCCGGGTTGCCGAACATGACGCCGATTTTTATGCGGATCTGGTTGATGAAGATCAGCACCGTGTTGGTACGGCTGAGCACGCCGGTGAACTTGCGCATGACGTGCGACATTAACCGGGCCTGCAGGCCAACATGCTGATCGCCGACGTTGCCGTCGATTTCGGCGCGGGGTACCAGGGCGGCTACCGAGTCGATAACCACCACGTCGATACCACCGCTACGGATGAGGATCTCGGCGATCTCCAGCGCCTGCTCGCCGAAGTCGGGCTGCGAGATGAGCAGGTTGTCGACGTCCACTCCGAGCCGTTCGGCGTAAGCGGTGTCCAAGGCGTGCTCGGCATCGATGAAGGCGGCGTTGCCGCCGCGCTTCTGCGCCTCGGCGATCACGTGTAGGGCCAGGGTTGTCTTGCCCGAGGCCTCCGGACCGTAGATCTCGGTGACCCGTCCGCGCGGTAGCCCGCCGACGCCAAGTGCCAGGTCAACGGAAAGGATGCCGGTGGGGATAACCGGGATATTTTCCCGTTCGTTCGACCCCAGTCGCATGATCGACCCCTTGCCGAACTGTCGATGGATTTGGGTGATGGCGTTGTCCACACTTTTCAGCCGCCCTTCGCTGGCTTCATTGGACACTGCAATGGGTTTTTCATTGGACGCTGTCATGGGTTTCTCCTTGTGATAACTCTATTACCCTTTGAGTAAGGCGCGCCGCACCAGATCCAGGGCCGTATGCGTGGTTTTCTCCTGCACTTGCCGGCGTGTGCCGGAGAAGCAGAAGCGCTGATCGCTAGACCGGCCGCGGTGGTACAGGCCGATATACACCGTACCCACCGGTTTTTCGGCGGTGCCGCCGCCCGGTCCGGCAACCCCGGTGACCGCAACGGTGATGTCGCAGCCTAGCGGTGCGGCCGCTCCGGCGGCCATGGCGCGTGCGGTTTCGCCGCTCACTGCACCGCAGCGGACAAGCAACTCCGCCTCCACGCCGAGCAGCGATTCCTTTACCCCATTGGCGTAGGCCACCACGCCGCCGGCAAACCAGCCGGAACTCCCCTCCACCGTAGTAATTGTGCTGCTGAGCAGTCCACCGGTGCACGACTCAGCAATGCCGAGCACCAGGCCGTGTTCCTGCAGCAGTCGGCCCACGACGGAGGCGAGTGTTTCCCCGTCGATTCCGTAGAGATCGTTGCCTAGGGCCGAGCGGATGAAGCGATCTGTCTGGACGAACAGCGGATCGCGCATTCCCTGGGCAAGGTTGCGGAGCAACAGGCTGATGTGTACCTCGCTGCGCACCGGGTAATAGCCCAGATGGATGTGTTTATCGGCTTCCAGGTCGAGCAGCCGCTTGTTGATCTCGACTTCCTTGAGCCCGCAGGTACGATAGACCCGCTGGGACACGGGCAGAGCGCGCTCTGCCGACAAGGCCTGCAGTATCGGGATCACCTTGCTGGCGAGCAGGGTTTCCATCTGCGGCGGCACGCCAGGAAGGAGGAAGAGCAGTTTTCCCTTGTGGCGGAGCAGGTAGCCGGCCATGCGGTATTCACTGTCCAGCATCTCGGCCCCCTCGGGGAGCAGGCTCAGCTTATCAAGGGAGACCGCGTCGCCGAGTCTGCCGGGCGGCCAGCGGGTCGCGATGCTGGCCCGAACACCGAGGTGGACCGCTGTGGCCAGTCCTAGGGCGCGAATCACCGCCTCATTGGTCAGGTCATCGGTGGTCGCACCAAGGCCGCCGGTGATGAGGACGAAATCAGCGTGGGTGAGGGCTTCCTTGAGGGTGGTGCCGATCAGCTCCAAGTCGTCACCGATGGTGTGCATGGCGCGAATCTCATAGCCCAGCAGGAAGAGCTGACGAGCCGCGTAGCCGCTGGTGGTGTTGGTGACCCGGCCGGAGGTCAGTTCATCGCCGATGGCGATCAGTTCTCCTATCATGTGCGTATCCCCTGCAGAGTAATCGGGTCACTTTACCTGCTTTTGTCCTCTTCCTCAAGCAACTCCTCGACAATGCAGCCAAACGGTCGGCCGTCACGCAGCTCCTCGAGCCGCACCGCCACGACCTTGCGCAGCCGGTCGGCACTGCCGGGGAAAAGCAGGGGTATGTAATTTTCCGAGAAGCCCTGCAGTAGGCCGTTTTTTTTATTCCGTCGTTCTACCAGTACCCGGTTCACCCGCCCCAGGTGACGTTGCTGGAACGCCCGCCGCTTGTCCTCGCCCAGGGTACGCAGACGCGCCACGCGCGCGCCCTTGACCGGGCCGGGGAGCTGTTGCGGACTGGCGGCGGCCAAGGTGCCCGGGCGTCGGGAATAGGGAAAAACATGTAGGTAGCTCACCGGCAGGTCGGCGAGCAGCTGGAAGGTATTGTCCGCCTCCTGGTCGGTCTCGCCGGGAAAGCCGCCCATGACATCGCAACCAATGGCCGCCTCGGGCAGTACAGTGTGCACCTGGTTGATTACGGCAGCAAATGCGTCGCGACTGTAGCGCCGGTTCATGCGCGCCAGCACCGCGTCGTCGCCGCTCTGCAGCGGGATATGGAAGTGCGGCATGAAATTGGCATGGCCGATGGCAATACCCAGCAACCGGTCGTTTACCTCGGTCGGCTCGATAGAACTGAGGCGCAGGCGGATTGCCGGGAAATCTGTGCACAGCCGCTCAAGCAGGGTGTAGATGGTTTCCCCCTCAACGAGGTCCAGGCCGTATTTGCCCACGTTAATACCGGTGACCACCATCTCCCGGTAGCCTTCCCCAGCGAACACCTCGGCCTGGCGGAGGACGCTGACCAGGGGCAGGCTGCGGCTGCGACCCCGGGTGAAGGGCACGATGCAGTAGGAGCAGAAGTTGTTGCAGCCGTCCTGGATGCGCAGCCATGCCCGGGTCCGGCCACTGAAATGGCGCACCGGCAGGTCGCAGATATCCGTTTTGCAGCGGATCTGACCCATGAGCATGACCAAGTCGGACTGGCGCTCGGCCAGGGCCGTGTCCACGAGCAGGTGCTTGTTGCCGTTGCCAATGATGAAGACCCGCTGTGCGGCCAGATTGAGCACAGTTTCCGGGGCCATCTGGGCGTAGCAGCCGGTGACGATGATACGAGCCAGATCGGAAGAGCACAC
>JAVEYP010000286.1:0-3684 GCA_034003445.1 Desulfobulbus sp. | reverse complement strand
ACACTCAGCCAACATCAGTCTGGAGGTCCCATGAATCCGAAACTTGTGGCACTTTTTGCCCGGCGCAGCATTCGCGCCTACACCGACCGTCCCGTCCCGGACACCTTGCTGACCGACCTGCTCAAGGCCGGCATGGCCGCGCCTTCGGCGGTGGCCAAGGACCCCTGGCATTTCATTGTGCTGCGCTCCCGCGTCAGTCTCGACCAGTTGGCCAGCGTCCTACCCAACGGCCAGATGCTCGGCCAGGCACCGCTCGCCCTCGTGGTGTGCGGTGACCTGGATAGGGCTCATGACCGGGAGTTGTCTTTCCTGCTGCAGGACGTGAGCGCGGCCGTGGAAAACATCCTCATCGCGGCCAGCATTCTCGGTCTGGGGGCCTGCTGGTTGGGCATCCACCCGCGGCCAGGGCGGATAGCCGCGGTTGCTGCACAGCTCGACCTCCCGTCGCAGGTTCTCCCGGTTGCCGGCATTGCCCTTGGCTGGCCGGCCCAACAGCGCGCAGCCCGAACCCGTTACAACCCGGCCTGTGTCCACCAGGAACAGTGGTGAAGGGTGCCGGTCGCCAATCAGAGCCGCTGGGGTCGGCGGCTGGACTCGCGCCAGAACCGGCGCAGCAACAAGGTCCCGCACAGGATCGCGAGCGCCCAGTACATTTCAACCGCCTCCTTCATATGATTGCAGACCGTGGACCACAGCGCCGGCTCCATCCTGGCTTGCAGGGAGCGACAGAGCGGGCTTCGCACGAAGTTCGCTGCCTCGGCGAAGAGAAAGCAGCCGGCAATACCCGGGTGGAACACCCAACCCTGCCAGTTCAGGCTGCGTGACCGGGAGCGCCAGCCGATAAGCAGCGGCAGGGCGATGCCGTAGAGGTACACGTAGAGGCTGAAGATGTCGCGTGGGTGGATGCCCGGCAGTTTCAGGTTATGGACATTGAATTCCTGCTGCTGGTTGTGCTCGATAATGGCCTCGGGCGTACTAAAGCCGAACACGCGCTGTCCCCAGCTGATTTCCTCGCCGGCGCAGACAAGGTAGAAGGCGGACAGGCCGAGCAGGATGCAGATGACCTTGCGGTCCATGCGAGCGCTATGCTTGCCGACGATGCCCAGCCCGGTCAGCGCCGCCCCAAGAAAGAAGGCGAAAGTGAGCCACTCGATGGCTCGGTCTTCGCCGGCGATAAATCGGACGTGCCACCCAGGGACAAAGGTGAAGAGCGCCAGGTCGGTGAGCAGGAGCAGCAGGAATAGGGCGTAGATCAGGGCGAGGGTGGCGGATTTCTGCATGGAGTCCTGCCGGGGCGAAAGGGAATCGTTTAGGCAGATGAGGCGCCGGTGCGGCGGGCACCACTCCGGGCGCGCTCTAGCTGCCGGCAGCGCATAAGAAAAACTTATACGAAACGGCAAGTTGGAAGTCAACTTCTTTCAGGCGGGGCAACAGCGCCGCCCCGCTGGGACGAAAGGGAAGCGAGCGGCCGGGTTCACCCGGCCACGGTGATGGTCCTGGAAAAAACTCCAGGGGCCGGGGCGCGTGGTCCCCTGGCCCGAAGGTTCCAGGCGCGGTTGATGCCGGCTCAGTAGGGCGGGTACTGGCAGGAGCCGATAGTGTATTCCCTGATCGGCTGGCCGTACGCGTCGAGCAGGGCCCGACCCTGGTTGTCGAGCACGTACCGCTCCCAGCGGCACAGTCTCGGCGGCACGACCGGCGGGTAGCTGTACACCCGGGCCTGCGCGGGCGGCCCGTAGGAGGAGTACGGTGGGTAGGTGGCCACGGGCGACGGGGCCGCATAGACCACCGGCTGGGTGGCCGCGACGACCAACGCGCCGCCGATCAGCAGGCCGGTCAGCCCCAACACCCAGTCGTCACCGTGGCCGTGGTGGTGGCAGTAGGGGTGCGGCGGATGGTGCCAAGCCATCCCGGTCGCGGGGTACAGGCTTAGGGCGATTAGACTGAGCGCAACACCGGAAATGAGTCGTTTTTTCATGGTTCCACCTCTCCCGAAGACTGCGTTGCGGTTGTGGCCAGACACAGCATCGTCACTTGGCGCCTAACATGTAAACGATAACAATGCCGGCAGGAGGAGGCAACGGATGTTCGGGACAGGCGGCCGGAATGTCCCCGGCTGTTTACCGCCGACTCAACAGCCGGTAGACCGAGGAAAAGTCGAGCGCCTCCATGCCCTCGGCCACAGCGACAGCGTGGGCGAACAGTCCCCTGGTCACCGCGCCGGTGTACAGCGGCCGCCGCTCGTGGTAGGCCAGATCCTGCAGGCAATGCAGGCCTTTGTAGATCAGGCTGTTGGTGAAATTGGGCGAGAGCCGCCGCTCTCCAGATTGGCCCGCTTGGCGTTGAGCACCATCGACTGGCCGGCGCCCGCCGTGAGGATGTCGAGCGCCGTGGCCCGGTCGAGGCCGGCCGCCTCGGCAAAGGCGGTGGCCATGGCGATCTGGGCCATGATGCCGGCCAGCACCAGGTTGTTGACCAGCATCATGCGCGTGGCCAGGCCGGGCAAATCCAGGTGGAAAAGGTGCGTAGCGAGCTGGCTCATCACCGGTTCGGCGCGGTCGAAACCCGCCTTGGTGCCGCTGACCAGCACGGTCAGGCTGCCCTGGGCGACGGGCACGACACTGCCCAGCACCGGCGTCTTCAGGTAGGTGGCCCCGGCTTGGGCGTGGGCGCACAGGTCGTGCAGGGCAAGCACTTCATGTACGACGGTGCTGTCGAACAGGCTGATGTGTATCTGCTCCACCGCCTCGGCCACCGCCGCTGGGGTCGGAGCGACCGTGGACTGCAGAGCGGATGCCTTGGCCGTGGTCCGGTTCCAGACCGTCAGCTCGTCTCCGCAGTCGATAAGTCGGTTGGCGATGGCTGTGCCGAGATGGCCGAGGCCGATGCAGCCGATGCGCGTACCTCCTCATTGCCCGAAGGGCTGGTCGGTTGTCCTGCCCTGTCCCGGCCGCGGTCTCCGCGCCGCCGGGCGGACTTGGTTGTGACCGCGGCCCCCAGTTCTGCGACGGGCCGCGGTCCATCCCCTGCCGTTGCCGCAACTGAGCGGCAACGCACCTCCATTCAGACTCGTTCCCGCCGGTAGGACTCGGCCAGCAGGCTGATGTAGTGGGTCACCTCCTGGCGAGCGCCAAAGCGGTGGACGTTGTCGAGCAGCTGCATCATGCAGGCCGGACAGCCCACGGACACGGTGTCCGCCCCGGTCCGGTCGATGTCCTCGGCCTTTTTCTTGCCAATGGTCGAGGCGGTCTGAAAGTGGGTGAGCACGTACGAGCCGCCGCTGCCGCAGCATGCGTCCGGGGCCGACATCTCTTTCAGGGTCAGGCCGGGGATGCTGTGCAGGATTTCGCGCGGTTCCGCCGCCACCCCCATGGACTTTTTCAGGTGACAGGAGTCGTGATAGGTGACCACCTTGTCGATCCGGCCCATGGGCGGCCGCAGGCTGATGATACGGGTGAGGAAGGTGGAGATGTCATAGGTCCGCCCTGCCCAGTATTCGGCCTTGGGTCCGTACATCGGGTCGCTGGCGAGCAGTTCCACGTAGTCGTGCTGCCAGGCGCCGCCGCAGGAGCCACAGCCGGTGATCAGGTAATCACAGCCGGTGGACTCGAACACATCGATGTTGTTGCGGGCCAGGGTGCGGACCGTGTCGATGTCGCCGTGCACCAGTACCGGCACGCCGCA
>JAVEYP010000285.1:0-3691 GCA_034003445.1 Desulfobulbus sp. | reverse complement strand
CGTTGGATACGCTGCTCAAGTCGCACGGTCAAATGCCCCTACCGCCCTACATCAGCCGTACCAGCCTGCCGGAAGACAGCCAGCGCTACCAGACCCTCTACGCTCGCCACACCGGTTCGGTAGCCGCGCCCACGGCAGGTCTTCATTTCAGCGACGAACTGCTCGCCGCCCTTGGTGCACGCGGCGTACAAATGGCCAGCATCGTCCTTCATGTCGGCTACGGCACCTTTGCACCGGTGCGCAGCGAGGATATCCGCGACCATAAAATCCATCGCGAGGCGGTTGAAGTATCTATTGAGACCGCGGCTTCCGTCAACCGGGTGCGGGCGGCAGGCGGCCGGGTCTGGGCCGTGGGCACGACCACCGTGCGCACGCTCGAGTTTGCCGCCGACGAGGCCGGCCGGGTGCAGCGGCTGGCAGGCGAATGCGATCTGTTCATCTATCCGGGGTATCGGTTCAGGGTGGTGGATAACCTGATCACCAATTTCCATCTGCCGAAATCGTCCCTGCTCTTCCTGGTCTCGGCTCTTGCCGGCCGCAGCCACATCCTTGCTGCCTACCTGGAGGCAGTGGCCCAAGGCTACCGCTTCTTCTCGTACGGCGACGCCATGGCCATCGTCACCCGGCCGTGACCGGGCCGACAAGCTACTTCACGTCTTCTGCAATTTACTGATGAATTGGTCCGCCTCACGGATAGAGGTCTCCATCTCGCGCACCAGCTGGTCTACATTCTCCTCGAGGCTCACCAGTTCTCCCTGCAGCGCGGAAATGGCCTGGGCATTGAGATTGTGCTTCAAGTAGAGTACCTGGTCATTGAACACCGACAGGACCGGTTTGATCTTGCTTTCCGCCCGCTTCATGGCAACGATCAGTTGTTTGTACTGTCGTTGGGTGGCTTGCATCTTCTCTTTGCTGTCCCGGCGCAGGGCCGCGCTGGTGTACTGGTCGAGCTCGTCCTCCCACTCCTGGAACAGGGCCGCCGACACTGACTCGACCGCGCCGATCCGCTTGTGGACGTTGTCCGCTCTGGTCTTGCACTGCTTGTACTGGTCGTTGAGCACCTTGTACTTCTGCTCCAGGTCGCCGCCCTTCACCTCCACCACCTGGCTAAACTGCTCCAGAGCCGACTGGAACTGCTCCTTAGCCGCCTCCTGGGCGTCCCGGGCCTCACCAACACGGTCGACCATGATGTCGCGCTTGTGCACACCCAGCTTTTCCATGGTGTTATAATAGGCCGACGAACAGCCGACGAGTAGGCCAAGGAGGAGGAGAGACACCAGCGATAGCAGGCGAACCCCCTTGCTGCACTCTTGCCGGGACGATGCCAAGGGCCTGTGATGGCCGCGAAGGGAGATCAAGGTAACACCTCCAGGGAGAAGAAAATCGACGCCGGCCAGACCGAACCGGCAGCGTGGCGGAACAAAAAAACCCGGCACCGGGCCGGGTTATGAATGGGCAGGGTCAGTGTCAGGTCGCGACTGGACAATGGTTGCAGGAACCCGTACCGCCCTGGCAGGGAGGAGCAGCGGGCTTGTCCTTGACGGAAGTGTCCTCAGGCGCAGCGGGTTTGTCCTTGGCGGAAGCGTCATCACCCTGACTATTGGACGCTCCGCTGTAGCCGTCTGTGTACCAGCCGCCGCCCTTTAACTGAAACGAGGTCATGGAAATCAGCTTGCGCAAGGTGCCGCCGCACTCAGAGCAAGTCGTTAACGGTTTGTCGGCGATACGCTGCTGAACTTCGAAAGCCTTGCTGCACCCTCCGCATTCGTACTCATAGACTGGCATGGTCATCCCTCCCTATCTGTGTAGGACTGTGTATATATGAAAGCAAACATAAACTGTAGCAACTGCAAACGACCCTCAATTTAACTATGCCGACCGTCACTGTCAACTCCTGCGACTGGAGATTTTTTAAAAAATAAATCATTCCAAAATGTTAACTTGAAAGTGTGGCCCCTTGTTGCCGAGTTAAAAGGCCCCCGGCCTGCTCCCCAGATTCCCGTCCGGCAGTGTGTCACAGCCCTTCCTGCAGCACTTTTTGTTCCTTTCGGCTGGTTAATACAAAAAACATTGCAACAAACTTATTCATGCACTATGTTTGCGTCAAATTTGAAACTGTCCTGTCTGTCGCTAGGCACCTTCTTTTTCCAGGAGAACATGATGAGTAAGACCCTCGTAGAAATGACTGCTGAAATCATTCAGTCACAGATCAGCACCAAACAGATGTCCACCGAAGAAATCAAAGTCGCCCTCAACGACACCTTTCAAACCTTGAAATCCCTGCAGGATTCCGAAACCATTGGCACTGAAATAGGGGCCGAAGAGACCAGTCCTGTTATCGATCCAAAAAAATCAATCCAACGGAATAAAATCATCTGCCTTGAATGTGGTCAGGAGTTCAAAATGCTCTCGCCCAAGCATCTGAAGTCTCACGACCTCACTGCCAGGGACTACAGAAAGAAATACGGGTTCACCGCCCGCCAGCCACTCTGCGCCAAGGCCCTCTCCGAAAAACGCTCGCAGTCGGGCAAGGAACGCGGCCTGCCGGAAAATCTCCGCAAAGCGATCGAGGCACGCACCAAAAAGAAGTAACCCTGCTTCGCGCCAAGATCTACCCGGACCGGGCGGCAGAATCCCTCCTGACCGCGCGCGTCCGGGTAGTTCCCACTTCCTGGACCATGACCTGCTCCACCTTTCTCGCTCCGCTTCCCGGCAACCGCGACACCCGCACGCCTCTCCGTCCCTCAACTTGTTGACCCCACACTATGATCGGTATCTTTGACTCCGGTGTCGGCGGCATGACCGTTGCCCGGGCGATTGAACAGTTTTGCCCCGGCTACCCGCTGATCTACTTCGGCGACCTTGCCCGCATGCCCTATGGCCCGAAAAGTCCGACGATGATCACCGAATACGCGCAGCGCAACACCGAGTTCCTCCTCCGTCAGGGCGCGCGGCTGATCGTCATCGCCTGTAATTCGGCGGCGAGTGTGGCCTCTGCACTGCTGCGCGACCACTTTGCCGAGCGGATCATCGACGTCATCGACCCTGCAGTAGCCAAGGCCGCTACAGTCAGCAAAAAGGGCCGAATCGGCCTTATTGGCACCAGCGCCACCATCAACTCCGGTGTCTACACGGAGCGACTGCAGGCGGTACGGGCGGGTTGCCGGGTCTACAGTCAGGCCTGTCCACTGCTTGTGCCGCTCGTCGAGGAAGGCTGGCTAGACCGACGGGAGACTAAAATGATTGTCCGAAAATACCTGCATCCCCTGCGGGACAAGCAGATCGATGCCCTCATTCTCGGCTGCACTCATTATCCCCTGCTAAAAAAAGTGATCGCTCCGCGCATCGGCCGGCGGGTGCACATCATCGACTCTTCGGTGGAAGTCGCGCTGCACCTCAAAGAGTTACTCGACGCTGACGAGGCCCTGCGCAGCCTGCTCTATGCCCCGGACACATCCAGCCGTTTCTTCGTTTCCGATATGCCGGCCACTGTGACCTCGCTGGCTGCTCAAATTTTTGGACGCACCGTCCGTCTGGAGAAAACCGATGTCTGAGTTGCACCGTCTGCACCCATTACTGGTTACCCTGCTTGTTCTTCTCGGCATAGCCGCCCCACTCGCCGCCGCGCCAACCGCACCTGAGGCCGCGGTCCAGCAACTGCAGAAAAAATACCAACGCCTGCACAGCCTGG
>JAVEYP010000284.1:0-3701 GCA_034003445.1 Desulfobulbus sp. | reverse complement strand
GCCCGGCAATAGTCGAGCCATAATCACTTGTCTCCCTCTGTGTTCATTTTCATGATGACCGTGCTGGTTGTTTCTTTTCCTGCACGGGTCCGTGCGCTTTCCAGGATCACGACCTGCTGCTGTTCGATTTGGGTCACCACACCTCGCCTGCCGACGAGGGTCCCCAGTTTAAGGAGGTATCCTTTGTTCGTCTGGTCCTCGACCATGGCCACCGGCCCTCGCTCTGAGGTCAGGACGCCGACCAGTGTCAACTGTCCCGGTTCAAAAAGCTGCATACCGGTCAACTCGGTTCCTTCGTCAACGATTTCGTCGGGGTTCATGCCGACCGGCGCTGTCGCTCTGGGCGTGATGAATGGGCGGAACGGATCGGGTCGGCCTTCCGTCAGGTAGGTAAAGGGCTCGTCCGGAACATTCTTGTTCGATTCAATCGCTTCCGGGAGGGACGTTTCCTGACACAGGCCGTCCCCTGCAATGAAAAGGGCGGTGAGCACCAGGAAGAATACCCCTGCAGAAAAAAATGACGTGAAGATGTTCGGCAGTTTGCGCATGGCGAAACGTTCCTGTGCGAAGTCAAGACAAAGCGGCCACCACTGTTTCCTAATGGCGCTCACTTCCTGCCAGCCTTCGGCGTGGATTTAGCGTCTTCGGGCTCAAGTTTCGTATTGGTGAAGCGGTAGGTAATGAGCCGGCAGGAGGAGTTGAGCAGCATTTCAGTCCCTTCCTCTTGCGGCTTGTCCATGGTGATATTGTTGACGGTCACAATCCGTTCCAGTTTCGAGACGCTATCAAGAAACGATCCCAGGTTGTGGTAGGGGCCGACGATGGTTATGTCGATCGGTATCTCCGCATAGAAATCTTTCGGGGTTTCCTGTCCGGGAACGAAGGTGAGAAAATCGAGGCCCGCACCCTTGCCGAGATCGGAAATGTTGCGGAGCAGATCGGGAATCTCTTGGCTTTTCGGCAGCAGGATCGCCATGGCTTCGAATTCCTGCTGAAGAGCCGCGAATTCCTGTTTGTGCCGGGGCAGGTCCTTGGCCGCCTGTTTGACCTTGTTCAATTCCACGGTGGCTGTTTCCACCTGCTTTTCCAAGGCGACGATATTCTCAGCCTGGGGTTTGAAGAGGAGGAAAAAGAAGAGCAGGGCCGGGACCAGAAAAGCTGCGGCTAATGCGGCCCATTTAACCTTCGCATCAAGCGTGCGGTATTTCTCGTCGATGAAAAGATCGAATTTCGATGTGCTGGTACCAGAAGCCATGCGCTAGCGTCCTGTTGTTATTTGGTGGGTTCTTCCTGTATTTTTTCTTCGCCGGGGGCGGTGGCCGTGGCGGACAGGGAGAAGGATTTTAGATTCCGCTCGGCAAACTGTTTCATGGAAGAATTCGCTAGGCTGACATTCTGGATGTAGCGGGACCCGGCGAGGTCGTCCATGTATTTGGCCACAGTCTGGTTGTCAAGGGCCATCCCCGACACCTTCAGGCTGCTGCCGCTCTGGGTGACCCCGGTCAGCCACAACCGTTTTTGCGGGGTGAGGGTGGCGATCTCGTCGAGGATGTGCACCGTTAGCGAAGCGGAATCCTTCAGTTGCTGAATAACGGCGATGCGCGTCTCGAGGATCTTTTTGTCTTCCTCCAGCTTTTTGATCTCGTTCAGTATTTTTGTATACTGCTGCTTTTCCTGCTGAAGTTCCTGGTGCGCCTGTTCGAGGTTGTTCTTCTTGCCGGTCTGCGAGATGGCAATCAATCCCAGTACTGCCAGAAAGCACAGCAGAACGAGGGCCGACAGGAAGAGCTGTCGTTTCAGCTTGAGACGCTGAGTGATTTCCCGGACGGGCAGTAAGTTGATATGTATCATGGCGTGTTAAAATGCGGCTGGGCGGATGGCCAGGCCGGCGGCTATGGCCATCTCCGGCGCTATTGAATCGAGATATCGACGGTCGAAAATTTTTTCATCGCACTGCATGCTGGCAAACGGGTTGAAGTGAACGACTTCCAGCCCGGTGTCCCGGGAAATGAAGTCGAGCAGGCCGTTCACCTTTGACCCGCCTCCGCTGAGGATGAGGGAATGCAGGGTCTTGTCGGGATTGTTGGCGTGGTAGAGGTCGATGGCCTTCTTAATCTCCAGAACCCACTGGGTGCAGGTCTTGGTGAACACCGCTTCCACTTTCAGGCGGTTGGCCTCATCGACCGGCAGGATGCCCAGTTTGACCTTCTCCGCGTCCTGGTAGTCAATGTTCAGGGCATTAGCCAATTGATCGGTCAACTGCTCACTACCCACAACCACGTCCCTAGCGAGCACGGACACGCCGTCGGAAATGATATTGATGTTCATCTTGGAGGCCCCAATGTCGATGAGGGCCACGTTGTCCACCAGGTGCGCGGTGGTCTCCCAGATGTTTTCCAGGGCAAAACCATCGACGTCGACGAGCACTGTCTTCAGTTTAAGTTGGTTCAGCATGTCGAGATAGCCGTTAACCACCTCTTTCTTGGCTGCCACCAGCATGACGTCGTTTTTGTCCACCCCCTCCTTCCTGACAGGAATTTTTTGAAAATCGAGGTAGACATCATCGATGTCAAACGGGATGTACTGCTCAGCCTCGGTCCTGATGTATTCAGCTAGAGTTTCATCGTTCATGATCTCCAGGCTGATTTTCTTGACGATTACCGAGTACCCGGAGATGGAAATGCCGATTTTGTGGTTTTTGATCTTGAGATTCTTTAGGAGAGCGGCAAGGACTTTCTCGACCGCTTCAGGATCTTGTAGGACACCGTCCTCCACCGCACCGGCCGGAATAGAGGCCGTGCCGACGGCCAGCACCTTGTAGCCTTTGCCGCTCTTCTGCAATTGACAGATTTTCACGGCGTGGGAGCCGATATCGACGCCTGTGATCAGGCTCTCTTTCTTGGCCATGTCGTTATTTCTCTTTTGGTACGTATCAGGCTGGAGAGTGCATTAAAAATAGACTTATTTTTCAACGTGTTGCCCCATTTAGGTCATGCTTTATAGTCTTTGTCACGCAACGAGTACAGTTTTTTTAATCAAGGCGTGTCAAAATTTGACCCGAAAGGTTCCGGTTACTTTTTTGAAAGACCCACTCTCCAAGAGAGTCTGGAGTGCTTTCTCTTTTTTAGCCTCCGAAAAAGGACCTTGAGTTTTAGCTACCCATCGGGTATGTTGCCGAAAAATTTCAGCATCCTTCGAATTCAGGGAACATTTTGGCAGACAAAAAAATTGCACCGAAGAAATCAATCCTCCGGGAGAACCTTGAGGCGGTTTGCGTTGCTGTCGTTCTTGCCTTGATCATCCGCACCTTCATCGTCCAGGCCTTCAAAATTCCCTCCGGGTCGATGCTGCCGACCCTACAGATCGGTGACCACATCTTGGTCAGCAAATTCATCTACGGTGTGAAGATGCCGTTCACCGGCGCGACACTGATCCCAGTGGCCCAACCAAAGACCAACGACATCATTGTGTTCCAGTTTCCCAAGGATCCACAACTGGACTACATTAAGAGGGTTATCGGCGTCCCAGGCGATATAGTTGAGATCCTGGACAAGAAAATCAGTATCAACGGCACAGCGTTCCCTGATCTGCATGGAATGTATAACGATCCCCTGATCCATCCGGCCTCGGTCGACCCGCGCGACAATTTCGGGCCGGTCACTGTTCCCGCAAACAAGCTCTTTGTCCTGGGGGACAACCGG
>JAVEYP010000283.1:0-3707 GCA_034003445.1 Desulfobulbus sp. | reverse complement strand
GAATGAGAAAGTACGAGACCGCCGCACTGTAGAAAAAAAACCGCGGTTTGACAAGAATCTCCTCGCCCACCGGACTGTTTCGGCCGCTGTGGTACGGGCGGAGATCATTTTCTGGTTGCAGGAACGGGACGATCGTGGCAATTGCGGGGGAACAGTCATCTCCGGCGGGGCGCTGCGCAGGTCCCGCCGTCCTGTTTTTCCGGCTTTTAGCCATTCCATCCCGATGAGCAAGCGAATGCGACCACACGACCACGCGGTGCTGATTTTTGACGGCGCCTGCGGCACGAATCTTCAGGAAATGATTATCCCGGTGTCTGCCTGGGAAGGCCGTGAGGGCTGCAACGAGCTGCTCAACCTGACCGCCCCGGACACTATCGTGCAACTCCATGCCGCCTTTGTCGAGGCAGGTGCTATGGTGATCGAAACGAACACCTTTGGCGCTAACCGGATCGTGCTGGAGGAATACGGTCTGCAGGACCGGGTGGCGGCGATCAACCGGGCCGCTGTCGACAACGCCCGTCGGGCCATCGGCGGCAAACCAAACATCTATGTCGCCGGCTCAGTCGGCCCGGGCACCAAATTGCCTTCCTTGGGACATGTCCCGGTTGAGGTGCTGGCGCAGGCCTACGAGGAGCAGCTGCGCGCGCTGGTCGAGGCCGGCGTGGATTTGGTCATGATCGAAACCTGCCAGGACCTGCTGCAGATCAAGACTGCGGTGACGACCTGCTATGAAATCCTCGGAGTCCTGCAGGTGGAGATCCCAGTCATGGTTTCGGTGACCATAGAGCGGACCGGGACCATGCTGGTCGGCTCGGACATCGCCGCTGCCGCGGTCACCTTTGAGCCGTACCCGCTTTTTTCCTTTGGGTTGAACTGCGCCACTGGGCCGCAGGATATGGAGTCGCACATCCGCTATCTGAGTCGCAACTGGCCCGGCCGTATTTCCTGCGTACCCAACCAGGGGATGCCTGAGGTGGTGAACGGTCAAACCTGCTATCCACTCGACCCTGACACCTATGCCCGCGAGATGAAACGCTTCGTCACCGAATACGGGGTGAGCGTGATTGGTGGCTGTTGCGGCACCACAGCCGTCCACACCCGGCGCCTAGTTGAGGAATTGGATGGGGTACAGCCGGCACAGCGGGAGGTGACCCGATGAAACCCTCTGTCGCCAGTCTCTACCAGGCCGTTGAATTGCAGCAGGAGATCCCGCCGCTGCTGATCGGCGAGCGAGCCAACGCAACCGGCTCGAAGAAGTTCCGAGAACTGCTGCTTGATGACGACTACGAGTCGTGTCTCAAGATTGCCGTTGAGCAGGAGGCCAAGGGCGCACACATCATCGACCTGTGCACCGCCTATGCCGGTCGCGATGAGATGACGGATCTGACCACACTTGTGCGGCTGTGCGCTGGCGGTCTGAAGGCACCACTGATGATCGATTCGACCACGCCGGAGGCCATTGAGGCCTGTCTGCGCATTTACCCCGGGCGGGCGATCATCAACTCCATCAATCTCGAGGATGGCGGCGTGAATATTCGCCGGATCTGCCAGGCCGCCAAAAAATACGGAGCGGCTGTGGTCGCTCTGACGATTGACGAAGGCGGCATGGCCATGACCGCCGACGACAAACTCCGTGTAGCCAGTGCTATCCATGCCATCGCGGTGGGCGAGTACGGGCTGCGGCCCCACGACCTGCTTTTCGACTGCCTGACCTTTACCGTTGGCTCCGGGGACAATACCCTGCGCGACGCCGCTCTGCAGACCCTGGAAGGCATCCGCCAGATCAAGGCAGAACTACCCGGCTGCCTGACCGTGCTGGGCGTGAGTAATATCTCCTTCGGTTTGGCCCCGGCCGCTCGGCGCATCCTGAATTCCGTGTTCCTGCACGAGGCGGTGACAGCCGGTCTTGATGCGGCCATTGTTGACGCCGCTCGGCTCCTCCCGTTGGCCTTGATTTCGGTGGAAGACCGGCAGATGTGCCAAGACCTGCTCCATAACCGGCAGGTGGCCGGAGAAAAGGATCCGCTGATGCGCTTCATCGATCATTTTAGTGATGCGGCGACCACGACGACGGACGAGGAGCGGGAATCGCCTCGACCACACGAACAGCAACTCTTTCACCAGGTGATGAATGGCGACAAGGATGGCCTGGAGGACCTGCTCGCCATCCTGCGTGCACGGTTCAGACCCATCGACATCATCAACCAGATTTTAGTGCCGGCTATGCGCCATGTGGGGGAACTTTTTGGTAAGGGAGAACTCCTTCTCCCGTTCGTTCTCCAGTCAGCGGAGGTCATGAAAACCTCGGTTACCCTGCTCGAACCGTTCATGGATCGGACTGACGGCGACAGCGTCACGCGTATTTTGCTCGCTACGGTCCAGGGTGACGTGCACGACATCGGCAAAAACCTGGTAGATATTATTCTCTCCAATAACGGCTACGCGGTCTTCAACATTGGCATCAAGGTGCCGGTAGAGACAGTGATTGAAAAGGCCAAAGAACTCCACGTTGATCTCATCGGCCTGAGCGGCTTGCTGGTGAAATCGGCAATCGTTATGCAGGAATCGCTGCCCCAGTACCGCGAAGCAGGTTTGACCGTGCCGGTGCTGTTGGGCGGCGCCGCCCTGACCCCAAAGTTCGTCGCCGAGTCCTGCGTACCGAACTATCGCGGCCCCGTGGTCTACTGCAGCGATGCCTTTGCCGGCCTGAAGGCGGTGCGCGAGTTCGAGGAAGGGCGTCTGCAATCGACCCGCTATGACAGCGTGGCCGCAGTCCAACCGATGAAACCCGGCGTGCGCGATGCGGTCCTCGATCGGACGAACCCGGTGCCCACTCCCCCCTTCATCGGCCAGCGCTACGTGCAAGACATCGATCCGGCGGCATTGTTTCCGCTGGTCAACACCCAGGCCTTGTTTCGAGGTCGCTGGGGGTACCGGCGCGGAAAAATGTCTGGGGAGGAGTATAGGCAGCTCATCGACGGTACTGTGCAGCCCCTCTATAAGGAACTGAAGCACCGGTCTGTGGCGGCGGAGTGGATTCAGCCTAGGGTGTCGTATGGGTACTTCCGGTGCTATGCCAGGCAGGAATCGCTTTACGTCGAAGCCGGGAATAAAGAGTATGCATTTGATTTTCCCCGGCAGCTGGAAGCGCCTTTCCTCTGTATTGCCGATTATTTCAAGTCAGCGGAAGAGGGCGGGGATGTGGTAGGTTTTTTTGTCGTAACCATCGGTGCGCAGATTGGCCAGGAAACCGCCCGGCTGTATAAGGAGAACGCCTACCATGATTATCTGATGCTGCACGGATTCAGTGTTGAGGTCACGGATGCCCTGGCGGAATACTGGCACAGTGTCATGCGTGGTGAATTAAGTATCGGGGAGCGAAATCCACAGGATGTGCAGGACGCCATTACTCAAGGGTATCAGGGGTCCCGTTATGGTTTCGGCTACCCGGCCTGTCCGGAGCTCGACGTGCACCGACCGCTGTTCGAGTTTCTCAGGCCCGAAGGCATTGGCATTACCCTGACCGAAAACATGCAGATGGTTCCCGAGCAGACCACCTCGGCCATCGTTGTGCATCACCCCCAAGCAAAATATTTTTCGGTATAAAAAATGTCTGCAACTGCCACCCAACGGTATATCTGTTCCGACTGCGGGTACATTTATGACCCAGCGGTCTGCGACCCGATGAACACTGTCCCTCCGGGTAC
>JAVEYP010000282.1:0-3708 GCA_034003445.1 Desulfobulbus sp. | reverse complement strand
CCCGTCACGAGGTCGCTGACGCCATGGCCTGCTACACTAGGGCCCTTCAGATTGACCCCAACTTGCTCACGGCCTGGATCAACCTGACCAGCGCCTACACCCGGGCCGAGGAGGACGAAAAGGCCGTAGACGCCGCTCGACAGGCCGTTATCCTGGAGCCCGATTCAGGCATGGCTCGCAACAACCTGGCCGTAGCCCTCTTTTTCAAGGGCGACCTTGCGGAAGCCCAGCGTCACATGGAAAAGGCCAGAGAGTTGGGATACAGTGTCGATGCGCGTTTTGTCGACACGCTTAGGGCGAAGCTGGCGGACGCATGAGCACTAGGGCCGAGGAGCAGCTCAAGCCCTGGTGCCCTTTCTGTGGCATGGACGTGGGCCGGCCTACCGAGGGAGCGCAGCGCAAGATGCGCGAGTTTCCCATGGGCCGTTGCGAATGTGGCGCAGTGTATGTGAGCGATGCGACAGGGCATAACGTTGGCGCGGCCATGGTTGAGTGCATCGTCAACGCCAGCGGTGATAACTGGGATCTGGCCTGGGAACTCGTGCCAGAAGACGACTACCTGACTGGTACCATTGATAACTACGATGAGGTCACCCATCAGGTGGTGGTCAAGAGAAACCTCGACGGCCGGGCGGTGCGCGGCGTGCTCTTTTTCGTTCGCTTGCACAAGGAGATGGCCGAGGTTGCGGAGCGTTTCGTGCACAGAGAAGCCGCTGTCAGCCAGGGCGAACCAACGGCCGCAGTGAATGCCCCACCACTTGAGCCACCGCTCGACCCCAAACGGGTGCGGCAGCGCGCGGACAAGAAAGCCGTGGAGCGGATGGCCCGTGCGAACGATATCGACGCTTTGGTGAGCCTCTGCTTCGATGACCGCAAGGTCTTGCGCTATCTGCAACGACTCCTCTACGATCCGGACCCGGCGTCTCGCTACCGCATCGCCTGGCTGATCGGTCAGGTTGGCGGGCAGGTCGCCAGCCGCGAACCTGGTCCAGTGGCGGACTTGCTGCACCGGCTGTTCGGGGCCTGCTTGGACTCAGCGGCCAGTTCTTGGGGCATGGTCGAGACCATCGGCGCAATTATTGCTGCACAGCCCGACATCTACGGGGCCTTTACTCGCCACCTGTTCGACTTTATGGGCGATCCGGGGACCCGTGAGGCGGTCCTCTGGGGCTTGGGGGAGATTGCCGCGGTGAAACCGCAACTTGTCCGCCAGACTCCATTTTACTCTCTGTTTCCAGTGCTTGGCCACAACGACCCGGTGCTGCGCGGTCTGACGCTGCGCTTGCTCGGTCGCATTGGGGCCCGGGAGGCGGGGCTGCAGATGTTGGCCTTGCAGCACGACTCTAGCCCGGTCAAAATCTACGAACAGGGGCAGCCGGTCAGCACCACCGTGGCCGAACTCTACGCGGAGGCCACCCGCATTATGCATAAGGAAGAAAGGAATGACGAGTGACAACATCCAACCCCTGAGCAATTTGAAACCCATGACCGAGGAATCGTCTGGAGAAGACTTAGCACCGGCCCGGAAGGACTATCTTGAGGGCCGCAAACTCTACAGCCAGGGCGATTATACCGAGGCGGCACAAGCTTTTCATAACGCGCTCAGGGGGTTCGAGGAGCAGGGCGACGAACAGGGGGTCGCCAACGCCGCCGACCGGCTGGGTGACGCCTGTCTAGCCCGAGACGAGTTTGCGATGGCCATCGCCAATTATCGGCGCGCCTTTGCCGTTTGCGAAAAAGAGGACGATATCTTTTCGCAGATCTCCCTCAACAGGAAGATGGCTGCCGCCTACAGAAAGCTCGGCGACCACGAGAAGGCGATCGAACTCCTCTTCAATATGCTTGAGCACTACCAGTTCACCAATAACCCTCAAGGGGCGGTAGATATCCTTACCATCATCGCCGAAACCTACGCGGAGCAGGGCGAACGGGAGCGTGCAGCGGACGCCTACCGCTCCGTGGCCTCCATTCATACCCGGTTCAAACATGCCCGCCAGGCCGCGGGTTTTAATAAACTGGCTGAGTCTCTGGAGCAGGAGGCGTAGATGTTTACCGGGATCATTCAGGGCCTGGGGACGCTCGTCGAGAAACGGTCCGCTGGTGGTGGAATGATCTTTGTACTTGAGGCTGATTTTGACCTCACTGACCCGCAGGAGGGTGAATCCATTGCGGTCAACGGCGCCTGCCTGACTGCGCGGGATATCCACGGTCGACGGTTTATTGTCGATGTTTCCCAAGAGTCCCTGAGCCGTACCGGACTTGATCGTCTCCAGACCGGCAGCCGGGTCAATCTCGAGCGGGCTCTCAGGCTGTCTGACCGTCTCGGTGGCCATTTGGTCAGCGGTCACGTGGACGCCCAAGCGCGGGTCGAACAGCGTCGCAGTGCCGGCGATTTCACCCTGTTCACCTTTTCCCTTGACCCTGGACTGACGAAATACATCATTGAGAAAGGGTCGGTGGCCATTGACGGAGTTAGCCTGACGGTGAACAGCTGTGAGCACCGCAGCTTTTCTGTGTCGATCATCCCCCACTCCCTTCAATGGACCACCCTTGGTCGGCTTCGGGCGGGTGACTTGGTGAACGTTGAGGTGGACATGATCGGTAAGTATGTGGAAAAAATGTTGGTGAGGAAGCCGGCTGAGACGGCGGCCGTCGGGCGGATGAACCCGGGCTTCCTTGCCGAACATGGTTTTTTGTGAGCAGGCGGCCGATTGGGGGCCGTGCATTTTTCCTGTGTCGGGACAATGAAAATGGACGCGCCGCCTCATTGCGGTATGTTCTGAAAAGAGGAATGGTATGGCAGTCAGTTCGATCGAAGACGTTGTAGAAGACATCAAGGCTGGCAAGATGGTCATCCTGGTGGACGATGAAGACCGGGAAAACGAAGGTGATCTGTGTATGGCCGGGGAGATGGTGACTCCGGAGGCCATCAACTTTATGGCCACCCATGGGCGGGGCCTTATCTGCTTGGCCCTGAGCCCAGACATCGTCGAGCAGCTGGGCCTACCGATGATGGTGAGCAATAACCAGTCGCCCTTTGGTACGGGCTTCACCGTCAGTATTGAGGCGCGTACGGGCGTGAGTACCGGCATTTCGGCCGCGGATCGGGCCCGGACCATCGAGGCGGCTGTCAATTCGAAAGCGACGCCCCGCGATATCATCAGCCCAGGCCACATCTTCCCACTGCGCGCTCGCGGCGGCGGGGTGCTGGTGCGCACCGGCCAGACTGAAGGCTCGGTGGATCTTGCCCGCATAGCTGGGATGCGTACCGCGGGCATCATTTGCGAGATAATGAAGGCCGACGGCACCATGGCGCGCATGCCTGACCTTGAGGTCTATGCCAAGGAGCACGGCCTGAAGATCGCCACTATCGCCGATCTGGTGGCTTACCGGCTGCGTAAGGACGTGCTGGTCCGCCGCGCGGCCGAGGCCCGGCTGCCCACCTATCACGCCGGGGAGTTCCGGATGATCGCCTATGAAAACGATGTTGACTGCCATGAGCACGTGGCCCTGGTTAAGGGTGATATCCGCTCCGACGAACCGGTGATGGTGCGCGTCCACTCCGAGTGCCTGACCGGCGACGTGTTTGGCTCGGCCCGTTGTGACTGCGGCTCGCAGCTGCACGCGGCCATGCAGATGGTTGAGCAGGAAGGCAGGGGGGTGGTGCTCTACATGCGTCAGGAAGGACGAGGCATCGGTCTGATCAAT
>JAVEYP010000281.1:0-3709 GCA_034003445.1 Desulfobulbus sp. | reverse complement strand
GGCGGATGACATTGCTTGACGAAACTCTCGTTAAAGTCTCCAGCCGCATTGCCTTTGTCATGGTTCTTGCGGCGCTGATTGGAGGCGGCTCCGTGGCCTTGCTCGCCCCTATTCCTCTGTTTTTAGCACGAGGTGCCCATCATTGGTCTGATCGGCTACCTAGTCGCTGGCATCAGAGGGTTCCGGCCGTTGCCCTCTCCATCATCCGGCACGCATCTATGTGTCCGGCTTATAGAAAGCGTTGGTACGGCTCGTTTTTATTTTTTGAGCCACACCCCGTTCAACTGGATAAACTGTCCAGCTGGAGTTTTTTCTATGGCCTTTTTCCCAGCAAGTTGTTCGACCGCCTGCAGGTGTGTGCTGTTGCGTTTGGCAATTTCCTCATACTGCTGTTTGCGCTGGGCATTGATCGAGTGGGCAAGGTTTTCCGCCTCCGGGTTTGTTGTCTGCACCGGAGCTAGGTAACCGCTTGGCGTTTCGCCTACCAGTCCTTGGGCTTTCGCTGTTTGCAGATCAAGGCAGAGGCCGTTTCCACTCAGCAAAAGTAGAGCGGACAAGGACAATAGCAATCGTTTCATGGGGTTTCTCCTTCTCTTAGAACAATCCGCTTTGCTGGTTGATGACCGAATCCAGCTCTTTTTCTACCTTGACGCGGATCTCGTGTTCAATCTTAACATTGAGATTAATGGTGATCGGCTTGTCCGACGGGGCCACCTGCACGGTTGGTGAACAGGCCACTAGCACCAGAACAACGGCTGCCCCTATCAGTAGTATTCGTAACATATCTTCTCCTTACGGCCTCAGTCAGGGCGCCGCTGCGGGATGCGTTGTTGCATTTCTTGCTCCAACTCCGAGGTCAGGCCCTGACTGTATCGGATGCTTTTCAGCAGGGAAAGCAGATTCTGTTCAGTCTGGATATTCAGGTGCACCGGCCGGGTGGCATCGAGGCGAGGGCTGTGACCCACGAGCCGGAGCCCTGCAGTCAATGTTCCGTCCGGCTGATACCCTATCTGGACCGAGAGTTGCTGATAACGAAATTCCTCCAACGCCTTGAGTGCAGAGGCGGTGAGCTCGGAATGGGCAAAGGTGTCGCCGGGTGGTTGGTAGCGGATGATACCTCCCTCGTTCATGCTGTGCAACTCGCCCCCGTTAATAGAGATCCCCTTGGGGCTGAGTTCAAGTGGCAACTGACCCTCCACCGTGCCGCTCGCCTCCAGACCTTTGGCGTTTTGCAGCGCAATTATTTGTGCCACTTCAACGTTGGCAATGTGCAGCCGGCAGGAATGGACTGGCTGGTTGAGGTCATACACGCACTGATTCGCAGTGATCCGGCCGCCGAACAGCTTCCCGCTTGCACGTGCCAGGACAATGCTGGGGAGCGGTCCGGACTGGGAACGACGCACAGCCGTGGTCAGCCGAAGATGCTCCAGGGCAACGGGGCCGCCTAGGCGCTCGATCTCCACCACGCCCGGTTCCAGCGACTCCAGCCCGGGTACGAACCTGAGGGTCTGGCGGACAGTCATTCCGGTTAGCGGCGATGGACCCATCATGCCCTCGCCCTTGTCCAGGCTGAAGGAACCACGTAAATCACGGTTGTTGTGTCTGCTCCAGCGCAACTGCAGATCCAGCTTGACGTCGCCACTTGTGAGGGTGAACGGCGTTGTATACGTTGATGGCAGCAGGAGCAGCAGGTTGCTCGACGCACTCATGACCAGCGGGCCAACGGTTTTTAGTGTGGCCGTGCCGCTGCCTTGGTTGCCGGGCACATACTCAAAGTTGGCCTGCAGGATTCCTGTGCCCTGCGGAGGATGAAAACGGCAGTGCGCTTTGGTGGTGTCGCCTGTCCGCTCTGCTGTGGCCTGCAAGACGTTCAGGTGCAGCGGATTGAGAGGCTTCGAGTTCAGGACTAGCCCTTTCGTTGTCCACGAACTGGCCGGCTTGATCTCCACCTGCCAGCCGTCTGGCTTGAGCCTGACCTGACCGGCGAGATTGAGCTCTACAGCAGCAACAGTCAAATCGTCCTTTTGGGCCTTGTTCACAACAAGATGCGACGAGGGGCCCAGCTGCAGGACTTGCAGGGCCGGCAGCCAGGTGCCGTCGACCTGCAGTTGGATGGCCTTGGCTTGCAACTGCTGCCCCTGGATGTTCGACAGGTTCAGCAGCAAGTGCAGTGATTGTTCATTCGTTTGGAGCCAGTTGAGACTCCATTGGGCGGTGATCCGGCCGCGGGAGGGGAGAGCGCCAGGGTCGGTCTCTGCTCTAAACAGCTTGAGCAGGCTCGCCTCTGCCTTGAGGGTGCCGTTGAGCTGGTCTTGATTGAGCTCGAGCTGGGCGGTCAGCGGCGCAGGCGTGTCAGGGTTGGCGTCCGCCAAGCTCAGGGACAGGGCCTTGCCCATGTCGGTGGTGGCCATGCTGACGGCTACGGCGGGGTGCTGATGGCTCTCGGCAGTGGTCGGGTGGACAACCAGTTTGCGCACCTGCAGGTGGTCCAGGTGCAGGCTTGCTTTGGCGACGCGTTTGAGCGCGCCTGCAATGTCGGGCGGTCCGGTTTCCTTATCCGTTGCCGGCGACGGAGGCAGGGTGATCTCTGCCCTGTCCATGCTGAGGGAGGCCGCATTTCCTTTGATCAGATCAAAGAACCGGTACCGACAAAGGACATTGTCCAGGTCAATACGAACCGGACCCGCGTCCTGGGCAAGGGTTGCCGTGAATCGACTGATATGGAGCGAGTCAGCGGTCAAAGTAGTCTGGCCCACGTGGACATCATGCAGGCCAAAACGCTTGAGCAGCAGGGGCAGGGCGCGATCACCACAGTATTGCCAGGCACCAGCAAGTATCAGCGCGGCGATCAGCGGCAAGAGGAGGGCGCGAGCAATCCGCATGGCAGGTCAGGTGTGCATCCTGCTAAGAGGGTGACTGGAAGGGGTATCCGCGTCCATCAGCAATTGCATCCTTGTGTTTGAACCAGGTTTTCCCCCAGTCCCAGAGCGCCGATCCCTGGGTGACCCGGGTGCCTCTGATCAGCAGGGTCGCCAGTTGTCCGGACTGAACCTGCTGCTGAATAGCCGGAGGTGGGTCCAGGGAGAGGGTGAAACGAGAGGTGGCTCAGTTCGTTAGGACAGTGTTCGTTGTGTCCACGTCTTGGACAGCTATGCACTCATTGCCAGCCAAAACGCCGGATGTAGTAGCGTTTCATCAGCGAGGTCAGCAGCGCATAGCCAAGGACGATCCCGCCCAGCCAGACAAAGTAGTGCCCGGGCAGCGCCTGCAGTTTGAAGTAGCCGGCCAGGGGGCCCATCGGCAGGAAGATGCCGATGGCAATGATCAGTATCGTCATGCCCATCAGCGGCCAGGAGGCGCGGCTCTGGATAAAGGCAGTTTTCGGGGTACGAATGATGTGGACGATCAGCGTCTGGGTTACCAAGCCGACCACGAACCAGCCCGACTGGAACAGCGTCTGGTGGACGATATCGTTGGCCTTGAACACGTACCACATCACAGCAAAGGTAATGATGTCGAAGATCGAGCTGAGCGGCCCAAAGAACAACATAAAGCGGCCGATGCCTTCTGGATTCCACTGCAGCGGCTGGCTGACGAGTTCGTCGTCCACGTTGTCCAGGGGAATGGCGACCTGCGAGATGTCGTAGAGCAGGTGTTGCACCAAAAGGTGCAGCGGCAGCATGGGCAGGAATGGCTGGTAGACGCTGGC
>JAVEYP010000280.1:0-3715 GCA_034003445.1 Desulfobulbus sp. | reverse complement strand
AGGGCCCGCAGGACGGGCCGAAAGATGATCGAAAGCGGTCGGGTTCCAACTGGCTCCTGTCTCTCGTTGGCTGAATCATAGCGGTAAAGTGGTCGCTAGGTGCATAATCAAATTATTCGAGGGTCCCATAAAACGTTTTGCATGGTGTTTGACCGTGACGTGCTTAGAGAAAGTATTTTACGCCTTGATTCGATCGCCTTTGCAGTATCTTCCGGTAAATGAATCCCTTACTGAGAAACGCCATGAAGTTCAATTGTTTCATATTGTTATATTGACACTGCCCTGCGACTGAATCTTTTGGTCGTGGGTAGTTCCCGTCATTTTACAAAAACTCTCTATTCTGTTGGAGCGTAGTGCGCTGGGTGCGGTCAAGTAAATCTATTTTTGCCACCGCGGAGGAACACAGCCTCCGGGTGGCCCTTTTGGGTGCATTGCTCACCTCCGCCCCGTATGCGCTGTTCGACGGCGTCATCGTCATGCCCATCAGCCGAATGATGCTGGTGCTCATCATCGGCTGGATGCTGGGCATGTCGCCTGCCAGCCCGACGCGATCCAGATCAACGCCTCATAAAAATCGCGCACTGATTTCAATCCTTCTCCTGGCCATTACGCTCTATGGCCTGCTACGGCCATTAGTTCCTACCCTGTTCTGTCTTGAACAATTGGAGAACGACTTTGTTCAAGCCCATCCAAAGGCCAGGAATCTCAACCCCAGACTCTGGCAGCAGGGCTATTTGTCCGGATATCTGCAGGCATCCTCCTGCCGGTTGGACAACGCCACGTCACCTTGACATTTTTCCTAATGTTGATGTACATTTGCGTAAAATTGTACAAGAGAGGCACACCATGTCCCGACAACGGCAACCGCTGACAGTACGGCAACGGGAATTTTTCGACTACCTGCGCGCACGTATGGAACAAGGCGGTGGCACGCCCAGCCTGCGCACCGCTGCCGAGGAACTAGGCGTCAGTCACACGGCCGTGGCTGGCCAGTTGCAGGCCCTGCAGGACAAGGGGTGGTTGCGGCGCGAGGGCCGCTACAGTCGCAGCCTGGTGCTGCTCGACCAGGGTGCCCCCGATCCCGCGACGGGCGGCAGGGCTGTGCCGATCATCGGCCGGGTGGCCGCCGGCCTACCGCTCTATGCCCAGCAGGAATGGGCGGGCAGCGTGCTGGTCGATAGCTCCGTGTTCCGCGGTGACAACCTCTTTGCCCTGCGCGTGCAAGGCGATTCCATGCGCGACGCGGGCATCCTCAAAGGTGACCTGGCTATCTGCGAGCCCCGCCAGTACGCGACCAACGGTGAGATTGTGGTCGCCCTGATTGGTGGCGAAGAGGCCACGGTCAAACGCTTCTTCTATTGCGGTGGCCACATCGAGCTCCGCCCCGAAAACGACCTCCACCCAGTGCAGGCCTACGCCCTTGGCGAGGTGCTCATTCAAGGGCGGGTGATAGGCATCCAGCGCGGCCCCGAGCAGATGGCCGCCCTCTGAGCAATGCATCCCGCACCAGCAGCCGGGCTGGGATAGCAACGAGACGAAATCGTTCAGGGGTCATGAGGACGCAATCGACCCTGAAGGCCGTTGCCAGAGAAAAACACTTGGGAATGGACGCGACAGGACAAGATTGGCTCTTTTGACGAAAAGCCCCTTAAAATAAAAAAAACGGGTAGCTGGATTTCTCCAACTACCCGTTCCTACTGGCGGGGCCGACGAGACTCGAACTCGCGACCTCCGGCGTGACAGGCCGGCGTTCTAACCAACTGAACTACGACCCCAGTATATCTTTGGTGGGCGAAACAGGGATCGAACCTGTGACCCTCGGCTTGTAAGGCCGATGCTCTCCCAGCTGAGCTATTCGCCCCAATCGAGTCCGTCGTGTATTTATCAGGTTGGTCGTTCGTCGTCAAGCAAAATCCTGAAGCCCAGCAAAGTATTACGCTGGTTTCGCCTCACCCGCGGTCACTGCGCCGGGGTGTCGTGCGAGGGGATTGGGAACTCGCTGTACAGGGATTCCAAGGGCACATCCTTGAAGAGCGTCTCGCCTTCCCGGAGGATCAGCGCCCGCTGCAACACCTCGTCGACATTGTCCACCAATTCGATATTCAGGCTGTCGCGGACATTTTGCGGCACATCACGCAGATTGCGCTCGTTTTCGCGCGGGATGAGCACGTCCGTTATGTGGCCGCGCCGGGCTGCCAGCAGCTTCTCGATCAGGCCGCCGATAGGCAATACCCGACCGCGCAAAGTAATTTCACCGGTCATGGCCAAGCTGCGATCCACTGGCAGCTTGAGGATGGCCGAGGCAATGGCAGTAGCCATGGTGATGCCGGCCGACGGGCCGTCCTTGGGGATCGCCCCCTCTGGAACATGCACGTGGATGTCAATCTTCTGGTAGAAATCGCGGTCCAGCCCAAGGCGCAGGGCTCGCGAACGCACGTAGGACAGGGCCGCCCGGGCCGATTCCTGCATCACGTCGCCGAGTTTGCCGGTGATGGTCAGCTTGCCCGCACCGGGCATGACCGTGGCTTCGATCTGCAGCAGTTCGCCACCTACCTCGGTCCAGGCCATGCCAGTGGTCAGGCCTATCTCGTCACGTTCTTCAGCCAGACCGAAACGATACTTGGGCACACCCAGGTACCCCTCGATGTCCTGCTCCGTTATCTGGTGTTTCTTGCGCTCTTCGTGATTTTTCAGCCGTTCCAGGGCAACCTTGCGGCACACGCTGGCAATAGTCCGCTCCAGGCTACGCACTCCGGCCTCGCGGGTATATCGACGGATGATCTCAAAAAGAGCCTGTTCGTTGATGTCGATCTCGTCCCACTTAAAGCCGTTGGCCTCGAACTGCTTGGGCATGAGGAAGCCGGTGGCAATGTGCAGCTTCTCCTCCTCGGTGTAGCCGTTCAGCTGGATGATCTCCATGCGGTCCTGCAAGGGCACCGGGATGCCGTGCAGATTGTTTGCCGTGGTGATGAAGAATACCTCAGAGAGGTCGTAGTCCAAATCAAGGTAGTGGTCATTAAAGGCGTAATTCTGCTCCGGGTCGAGCACCTCAAGCAGAGCCGAAGAGGGGTCGCCACGGAAATCGACACTCATTTTGTCGACCTCATCCAGACAGAACACCGGATTGACAACCCCGACCTTCTGCATGGAAAGCAGGATCTTGCCGGGCATAGCGCCAATGTAGGTGCGCCGGTGGCCGCGGATCTCTGCCTCATCGCGCACTCCGCCCAGCGACAGGCGGATGAACTGCCGCCCCATGGCACGGGCGATGGACCGGCACACCGACGTCTTGCCAACGCCGGGCGGGCCGACCAGGCAGAGGATCGGTCCCCTGATCTTCTTCACCTGCGTCTGGACGGCCAGGTATTCGAGAATGCGCTCCTTGGGTTTTTCCAGACCGTAGTGATCCTCGTTGAGCACGGTTTCAGCGCGCTCAATGTCGATCTTGGCGCGCGATTTCTTCCGCCATGGCAGGCTGAGAATGGCATCAAGGTAATTGCGCACTACCGTGGCTTCGGCCGACATGGCAGGCATTTGGCGGAGCTTCTTGAACTCTTTGGTCACCTTTTCCCGCGCTAGCTTGGGGAGTTTCTTCCGGTCAATGGCCTGCTGCAGTTCATCCAGAACGTCGCCGCCCTCGCCCTGCCCCATCTCGTCCTGGATGACGCGCATCTTCTCATTCAAGAAGTAATTGCGCTGGGTGGAGCCCATCTTC
>JAVEYP010000279.1:0-3716 GCA_034003445.1 Desulfobulbus sp. | reverse complement strand
CGCTGGGGTTGAAAATCATGTAGGCCATGGCGGAATACACGTTCGGCCAGCTGTAGCCACTGACGCCGTAGGTGCCGCTGCCATCAACGTCCACCAAAACCCAGGGATCGAAAGTGAGGGCAAAATCAGGATAGCTCTCAAAGCCTTCATCAATCTCAGTCGGAGGAGGCGGAGGAGGTGTGTCTCCAGGAGCAAGCCAGTCCAGGGATACGTAGCTGTTGTTCACGGCTGTGGCAGTAAGCTGGGTGGGAGGAACAAGCTCTTCCGGCTGTCCGCCTTCGACGAAAAAGAGGCTGGTTTTGGGGAAGATGGCTGACGGTGTTACTGTGGGCGGTGCTGCAGGGTCATAGATAACGCTGTCGCTGTAGAGGTTGCGCGTTCTGGCATCAACACTGCCTGTTTGGGTAACGAAATTGCAGCCCGAATACCATGCGGTATCCATGGGACGCAGAGCCATCAAAACAAGGTTTCCTCCTCCATAGGCGTAGGGAGTGGGAAGTTCGATATAGAGGTCGTTTGCACCAGTGGGGAAATCCATGGTTCCATCAAAGACCATGCTGAGTTGGGTGCTGGGAATCCAGTCTGCAGAAAGATCGGTTTGGGTGGTTTCACCCAGCCAGAGTGTGAAAGGCATATCTTCAAGAGCGGTGCCGAAATTGCTGTAGAATTGAACACCAATCAGATCGCCTTCCAGACCAATTTCTGAAGCCAGATATATGGTTTCAAAAAGCGAGCTCTTATAAAGGAAATCCAGAGGCATGCGGCCAGTGGAACCGCCTTCGCCGATGGTGGCGACAGAGGTGCCTTCGGGATATACCTGCACGTTCAGGATTCCGGATTCGTTGTTACTGTCAATCTCATCACCAGCCAACACCACTTTTCCATAGAGGTAGGTGGCGCCGGTTTCGGTTGGGGTCCAATCCAATGTGAATTCAAGGGTCTCCGCGGATTCAATGGTGGTGCCATTTACAGAGGCAAGTTCCACGTCACCAGCTTTCATCAGTTTTACCTGATAGTTGTTTTGAGTGGCGTCACCGTTATTTTTGATGGTGATGGTATATGGATAAGCCGTTCCCACGGAAGGAGTGGCGGAACCTGTGATTGCAAGGCAACCGAGGTCGTTTCCAATGGTTTCTGCCGTGTAGAAGAAAGTGGTTTTGGGGAATTGACCGCTCAGCGTGCCGGCAGGAGGATTGGCAGGGTCATAGTTTTCGCTGTCGCTGGTTGCGTTACGGCTGCGGTTACTTCCCACAGTTTGGCACTTGAAATAGTCGGAAGAGCTGTAGTAGCTGGTATCCATTGGCCGTTCCACCATCATCACCAAGTTGCCAGGTGTGTGGCTGTATGGAGTGGTAAGATTTACCAAGACGTCATTTTGGCCACTGGGGAAATTCAAGTTGCCATCAAAAACCAAATTTAGGGCAGTGGATGGGATATAGCCATCACTGAGATCTGGCAGGTTCGTGCTGCCCATCCAAATTTTGATGGGGGTGTTACTGATATTGCTGCTGAAGCTATTGTACAATTGAACAGCATTGATGGTGCCAGTAACAAAACCAAGTTCATCTGGGAAATAAATGGTTTCAAACAGTGAATTTTTCCAATAGAAATCCACGGGCATGCGAGCGTTTTGGTCACCATCTCCGATGGTTACGCTCATGAGCCCAGCCGGCAATACAGTTACGTTGATAATCTGGCTTTGGTTGTTGGTGTCGATTTCGTCTCCAGCCATAACCACTTCGGCATAAAGGCTGTATTCACCAGCAACGGTGGGAATCCAGTTCAGTTCAACTTCCAAAGTTTCAAGGGATTCGATGGTGGGGCCGGCAACGGAAACCAGTTCGCCAAGGCCTTCCTGCATCAGTTTGACCTGATAGTTGCCTTGGGTGGCGCTGCCGTTATTTTTCACCAACGCTGTATAGGTAACTTCTTCATCGGCAGTGGCGATTGTTTCACCGCTGATGCCCATGCAGGCAAGATCGTTTGTGATGCTGCCGGATTCATAGATGAAGGAGGTCATGGGGAACTGTCCGGTGAGCGTACCTGCGGGAGGATTCAATGGATCATACACTATCGAATCGCTATAAGTGTTGCGGGCACGGTCGCTTCCAACTGTTTGACATTTGAAATAATCGGAAGAACTGTAATAGCTGGTATCCAGAGGTCTCAAGACCATCATCACCAGGTTTCCTGGAATGTGAATGTAGGGGGTGTCCAATGCAATAACGATATCGTTGGCACCACTGGGGAAGTTCAATTCACCATCGAAAACGAGTTCCATCTGTGAAGCAGGAATGTAGCCACCACTGAGGTCTGACAGATTTGTGCTGCCCATCCAAATCTTCACGGGTGTATCTTCAATATTGCTGCTGAATTGGTTGTAAAGCTTAATGGCAGAGACTGTTCCCGAAACAAACCCCAACTCATCCTGATAATAAAGGGTTTGGTAGAGTGAGCTTTTATAGTAAAAATCCAGAGGCATACGGGCATTTGCGCTTCCATCGCCCACTGTCACAAAGCCATCAGGATGGGTGGTGAAACTCCAAACAGGGCAATCACTGGCATTTCCAAAATCATTGTAAGGCACCACCTGCCAATAATATGTGGTTTCATGTTCGAAAGCGGTGGGATGAGTATAGCTTACTGCGCCTTCAATGTCTTCAGCATCCAATATGTTGCTGGGCGGATTGTTGGTGCCCAGGCTCAACAAATATCCATCTGGCCAGATGTTACCGGACGCCCAAGTGAGTGTCGGCTGCAAAGAGATGTAGGTGCCACCATCGGCGGGACCAACAAGAATTGCCGCATCCGGAGGTGTCGTGGTGGGTGTAATGAGTTGGATATTGGGGCGGTTATAAGTTCTGAGGCCATTAATTCCAGCAGGGAAGGTATTATCCTGGTTTTTATACACAGCCTTGTAATCCGGCGTAGTGCTGGTGTAGCGGAACGTGGGATAACCGGTTACATAATTACCATCCCAATTCTCAAAAAGAAATTCGATGTTTTGAGATCCGTCCCAAGCGAAGGGGGTGCTGAAAACAATGTAGAACCAGCCTCCATCGTTATAGGTTAGATCTCCCTGAAACAGAAGTTGAAAATCTTCAAAGTTTGGATGTTCAACATCCTCGGTGTCATACATTCCCATGGCAGTGTGCCTTGCGTAAACACGTTGGTCTTCCATGGTGTAGTTGTTTGGCGCGTTGCCAACATAGAAGCCGATTCCGTTGAAACTTGCCGGGACGGTCAGTCCAGCGTCGTTTATCTCGGCTTGGGTGTAAATGACTTTACTCCAACTATAGTCATAATATCCATTTAATGGAACTGCGGAAGCTGCCGAAGTGCCGGTGCCAATTGTGTAGGCATCGGCAAATACAAAGCTTGCCATGAGGAGGAGCAAAATCGCGATTGCTGTTTTCTTCATCATATCTCCTTTCGATAGTTTATCCAATTCGGTGTTCCAAAGCGTAAGCAGCATGTATTGGTAAGCATTTCAACCAAATAACAAACTCTTAAAGAAACATTTTGGATTCAAAATCAAGTGTTATCAATCGTCTATTCTGTCAAGAAGATATTTTTTCTTTAAACGCGCAAAGGCGTCAGCGATGGCGGCGACCTACTCTCCCACACAGTTGCCCATGCAGTACCATCGGCGCGAGCAGGCTTAACTTCTGTGTTCGGGATGGGAACAGGTGTGACCCCGCTGCTATGACCACCAT
>JAVEYP010000278.1:0-3718 GCA_034003445.1 Desulfobulbus sp. | reverse complement strand
CTGACCATGGAACAGGAATTGCTTCGGCTGCAGCAGGAAGCGGCCTCGTCGCTCACCCAGGTCGACGACCCTGCGCAGCTTGAAACCTTTCGGGTGCAGTATCTTGGCCGGAAGGGTGGCCTGTTGACCGGCATTATGCGTCAACTGGGCTCGGTTGCGGTCGCGGATCGTCCGCGACTCGGCCAGTTGGTCAACGACATTAAACAGGATATCGAACAACGGTTCGAAGAAAAAAAGGCGCAGATCGTTAGCCGGACCGTAGCCGTCCATGAAGCTGTGGACCTCAGTCTGCCCGGCCGCTTCCTGCCGTTTGGCAAACTGCACCCGGTCACCCAGGTGATGGAGGAGATCTGTTCGATCTTTGAGGGACTCGGCTTCGCGGTCGCCGAAGGGCCGGACGTGGAAACCGACCACTACAATTTCGAAGCCCTGAACATCCCCAAGCATCACCCCGCCCGTGACATGCACGATACCTTCTACGTCACGGATTCTATCCTTCTGCGGACCCACACCTCACCCATGCAGGCACGGATCATGGAAACCCAGGATCCGCCACTACGCTATATCGCCCCAGGAAAAGTCTACCGGTGCGACTCCGACATTACCCATACCCCCATGTTCCACCAGGTGGAGGGCTTCCTTGTTGATACAGAGGTTTCCTTTGCTGACCTCAAGGGCGTGTTGACCAGCTTCACCCACAAGATGTTCGAACAGGAATTGGCCCTCCGGTTCCGGCCAAGCTTTTTCCCGTTCACCGAACCCAGCGCCGAGGTGGACATCGCTTGCGTGATCTGCAAGGGCAAGGGCTGTCGGGTGTGCAAACGAACAGGATGGCTCGAAATCCTCGGTTCGGGACTGATCGATCCGGAAGTTTTGAAAATAGTCGGCTACGATCCTGATGTCTATTCCGGCTTTGCCTTTGGGCTTGGCGTGGAGCGTATCGCCATGCTGAAATACGGGATCGACGACATCCGCATGTACTACGAGAACGATCTCCGCTTTCTCTCCCAGTTTTAAATCGGCGGCCGTTGCCGGTCGTGAATGCATCGGTAAGGCGGCCTTCTGCCGGCTTTGCCTGCGGCCGTTTTCGTTCCTGACCGTGGCCGCCCAACCCTTCTGACCCACCCCGACTAACCCACCATCCTCGGGACACCGGTCACACAACGCTTATAAGTAGCCCAGAGGATTCCCATGAAATTCACGCTCAGTTGGCTCCACCAGTTTATCGCCACCGGGACCCTCACGCCTGCGCAGATCGCCGACCAACTGACCATGCTCGGGTTGGAGGTAGACACCGTCCAGGAACTGTTCGTTGACCTGGACCAGATCGTTACCGCCCGGGTCGCGACAGTCAGCAAGCATCCTGATGCTGACAAACTCACGGTCTGCGAAGTGGATGCCGGCGACGGTCTCATCCAGGTGGTGTGTGGCGCGCCCAATGTGCGGGCCGGCATGGTCTCGGCACTAGCCCGCCCCGGGGTCAAACTACCAGACGGCACCAAGATCAACAAGGCCAAGGTCCGCGGCATGGCCTCAGCGGGCATGCTCTGCTCATCGCAGGAACTCGGCTTGGGCGACGACCACAGTGGCATCCTCGACCTGGATAGTCAGCTGCGCGTTGGCCAACCACTCGCCGAGGCGCTCGGCCTGCGCGAAACCGTGATCGAAGTAGACCTAACGCCCAATCGGCCTGATTGTGCCAGCGTGCGCGGCATCGCCCGTGAGGTCGGCAGTTTCGTTGGCGGGCCATTGCAGCCCCTGGTAGACAAGGTAACGCCCCTGAGCTCCAGCTGGCAGGGATACGAGGTGATTATCGAGAGCCCGGACCTCTGCCCCCGGTATACAGCCAGAAAAATCCGCAACGTCAACATAGGCCCGTCGCCGCAGTGGATGCAGCAGCGACTGAACGCTGTGGGCATGCGGCCGATCAACAACATCGTCGATATTACCAATTACGTGATGCTTGAGGCCGGTCAGCCGCTGCACGCCTTCGACTTCGCCACCCTGAGGGGCAGGCAGATCGTCGTGCGCCGCCCCGCCGCCGACGAAACCACCATCACCACTCTGGATGGCAGCGAACGCACCCTGGATGCAGACACGCTGCTCATTTGCGACGCCGAGCGCCCTATTGCCGTGGCTGGGGTGATGGGCGGCCTAAACAGTGAGATCACCGCGGGGACCACCGAGATCCTGCTTGAGTCGGCCTGCTTCGACCCGATTTCCATCCGGCGGACCGCCCGTCGGCTCGGCCTTCCATCAGAGGCCTCCTACCGATTCGAACGCGGTGTGGATCCAAACCTTGTAGACAGTGCCCTGGAGCGGGCGGTGCGGCTGATCGTCGAGCTGACCGGCGCAGAGGCTGACGAGGGAGGCATCGATGTCTATCCAGGGAAAAAACCCTTGCTGCGGCTGGAGCTGCGCGTCCAGCGGGTGCGTTCCTTACTCGGCCTGGACATCGACAGCGGCCACGTGACGCGGCTTTTGCGCAGCATCGAGTTTCTGGTGACAGATATCGACGAGGCCACCCTGTCGGTCACAGTGCCGAGCTTCCGGGTCGACATTGAGCGTGAAGTGGATCTCGTTGAGGAGGTGGCTCGCCTTATCGGCTATAATAACATTCCCACCTCACAACCGCTGATCCGCATGGTCTACCCCAAGCTCGACGAGCTGCGCCACCTGCGTCAGGTGGTGTCACAACTGCTTGTTGCCCGGGGTTATTACGAGGCTATCAACTACAGCTTTTCGGCCGAGAATCATCACGACCTCTGCCGACTGGATGCCGACGACCCGAGACGACAGGTAACCCGGCTGCTGAACCCGCTCTCTGACGAGCTGTCGGTCATGCGTTCGCTGCTCCTGCCCGGACTACTAGAAAACATCCGGCGCAACATCAATTTTCAGCGCACCGATATTCGTCTCTTCGAAATAGGCAAGATCTTCTTACAGCGGGTGGTCGGCGAGCTGCCCGAGGAGCGGTTATATCTGTGTGCGGTACTCAGTGGCAGCCGCTACCCCGACGCGGAGCCGCTGCATTTCTCCGGCCAGCAGACGGATTTCCTCGACATGAAAGGCACTGCCCTCCACCTGCTGCAGACCCTACGCATTGCCGGGAACCACGAAACGCTCCTGGTCCAGCCGAAATCGGCCCTAGTCCAGTCGTATTGCGATCCGGCCTGCGCGCTGGCCATTATGGACAAGGGCGAACTGGTCGGCACCCTGGGTGCTGTCCACCCTCACACCTTGAAGGGTTTCGGTATCAAGCAGCCGGTTTATTTCCTAGAGATCGACCTGCAACGGCTGCTCGCCATGGAGCGGCAACCGAAGCAATTCACCAGTCTCCCCCGGTATCCGGCAATGGAGCGTGATATCAGCCTGACCGTGCCCGAGGCGACTCCGGCCGGTGAGTTATTACGTACAATCACTGCGCAACAACAAAAATATATTGAAACAACTGAGATTTTCGATGTATACCGGGGCAAACCCATTCAGACAGGATACAAAAGCGTCGCCCTGTCAATCACCTATCGCTCCGCCACCGGCACCCTGGATGACCAGACCGTGGACCGGGCACACGAGAAAATCGTCCGCGCCCTGACGGCAGAAATCAAGGCCCATATTCGCGAAGGATCCGAAGCATGAAAAAACAAAATGTTACCCGCAAAGAACTGGCCATTGCGGTCAATGAAAAACTGGGTGTCTCCCAGCGCAACGCCGCGGA
>JAVEYP010000277.1:0-3719 GCA_034003445.1 Desulfobulbus sp. | reverse complement strand
GGTGTCAGAAGCCATGGTGTTCAGGAGGAGATGGCCGTTTAGACCTTCTGTTCCACTCGGGCAAAGCAGGGGATGCACAGGGTTTGGCCGGCAAAGCGGCGGGTGCGTGATTCCATGGTCGACTCCCCGCAACTGGAGCAGACCAGGCTGTCCAGCACGCGGGCTGATCGTGGCGGTGGCTCCGCACAGGGTGTAACGGCGAATACCTCCCCTAATGGCAGGGTCAGCAGGCGGTGCTGCACCTCGGCGCGCAGCGTCTCCAGCCGTTGTTGGTCCGTCTTGGTAAACTCAGGCTGTCGGCTTTTCGCTGTGAGGGCGGTGACCGCTTCGCGGCTATCACCCCAGGCCGCTGGGTTGAAGAGCAAACGGATGGCCCGCTGGTTTCTGCGATCGTAAAAACGGAAGGCCATCTTGCCGTAGTCGCGATGGATAAGGTTTCCCTTGCCGTAGGTGCAGCCGGTAAGGAACTGGATGGCGTCGACCCCGCACATGTCGGTCTCGGTGACGCACACCAGGTCTACCGGGTCGGCACCGGCCAGCTCTTGCAGGGCGATCTCCGCAGCGCGCATGCCGATGGCTAGGCCCGGACAGCTGTGGCCGTGAAAGGCGATGGTAGCCTCGATTTTTTGCGGGTCCAGCTGAAAGTTCATGGGTCCTCCTTGATGGTATGTTGATGGTGGTCGTGGCCTGGCCTGGCGCCGGTTTGGCACCCCTGCTCAGCGCAGGGCACCACTAGCGGGCAGCCGTTGATGCGGTGGATCTCCACCGGCAGGCCGTAGACTGCTTCGATCATGGTCGCGGTTACCTCGCGGGTCGGGCCGTAGCTGTGCACGCGACCATTTTTGAGCATGAGCACTGTGTCTGCGTAGCGCATGGCCTTGTTGAGGTCGTGCATGGTCATCACCGCGCCCATGCCGTGGCTGTCTACCACGTGGCGGAGCAGTTGCATGATCTCGAACTGGTTTTTCAGGTCGAGTGCGCTGGTCGGCTCGTCGAGCAGCAGCAGCCGTGGCTCCTGTACCAGGGCGCGACCGAGGCAGACCTTCTGCAGTTCGCCGCCGCTCAGCTGGTCGATGCGCCGCAGGCTGTGACTTTCCAGATGGAGATGGTGCAGGGTTGCCTCGACCATGCGCAGGTCTCGTTCAGAGGGCCGCCAGCGCAGGTGCGGGGTGCGGCCCATGAGCACGGCGTCGAATACGGTCAGGCGCGCGGTCTCCTGCTTCTGGGCAACGTAGCCGATGCGGGTGGCGATCTCGGTAGGCCGCATGCGCAGGACGTCCGCGCCCTCCACCTCCACTACTCCGCGGATCGGGGTCAGCATGGCGTTGATGCACTTGAGCAGGGTGGTTTTGCCCACGCCGTTCGGCCCGAGGATGGCCAGCAGTTCACCCGGCTGCACCTGGAAGTCGATCTCGCGGAGCACGTCCGCGCCGTTGTAGGCGAAATGGAGGCACCTCGTGTCCAGGATCATCGCCACCCCCCGCGCAGGATAAGCACAAGGAATACCGGTGCGCCGAGAAAGGCGGTGAGCACGGACACCGGTAGCACGTGCGGAGCGAGCAGCAGCCGGGCAACGGTGTCGGCCACGAGCAGCAGCAGTGCCCCGCCGAGGATGGATGCGGGCAGGAGGAAACGATGGTCTGCGCCGACCAGGCGGCGAGCCATGTGCGGCACCACCAAGCCGACAAAGCCGATAATGCCCAGGCAGGAGATGATCGCCGCGGTCAGGGCCGAGGCGAGCAGCATGCCGACCAGCCGCACCTGTTCGACTCGTATCCCGAGTCCGCGGGCGGTCTCGTCGCCGGTGTCGATCGCGTTGTAGTTCCAGCTGTTGGCCAGGAAGAATAGACAGGCGCTAGCGGTCGCAGCGCCGAGCACCGCCAGTTCCCGCCAGGAGGCGCGGGCCGTGTCGCCGAAGGTCCAGAAAACCATGGCCGCCAGCTGCACGTCGTCGGCAAAGAATTGGAGGAACATGGTGGCCGCGGTGAAGAAGGCGCCCAAGGCCACGCCGGTGAGGATCATCACCTCCGGGGTGGCGCCGCGCAGTCGGGCCACCGCGACGATCACTGCGGCCGCGATTAGACTGCACACAAAGGCGGCGCCGGTGGTCAGCCAGGGGTTGGTGATCTGCACCGCGCCGACGCTCGTTGAGGTCATGACGCCGCTGCCGAGCAGCATCACCGCCAGGGCTGCGCCAAAGGCGGCGGCATGGCTGATGCCGAGGGTAAAGGGCGAGCCCAGCGGGTTGCGCAGGATGGATTGCATGACCGCGCCCGCAGCCGCCAGACCGGCGCCGGCCACTATGCTCGCCAGGGCCTGGGGCAGGCGGACGTTCCAGACGATGGCCTTGACCTGGTGGGTGGTTTCCAGGCCGGCCAGGGTGCGTGCCACCAACTCCAGCGGGATGCGCGCCGCGCCAAGGGAGACCGCGACCACCAAGGCGGCGGCGAGCATCACTGCCAGCACCGCCAGCAGGAAGGTTTTGGCGGCGAGGTAGCGCTGGTACTCGGCCGGTATTTGTCCCCCGTTGAAATGCATCTCAGTGCATGGGGACGGCTCGGAAGGCGTGGCCGCCGAAGCGGTGGTTCATCTCCGCGAACAGCGGTTTGCCAACTATGAAAGTGTAGATTTCGTCTGCCTTGGCGGCCGGATCGACATCTGCGAAGCGGTCCGGGTAGAGTAATCTGCCAATGAAATAGGCGTTTGCGAAAATGGATTCGAAATTCTGGCTGTACCAGTTGTAGGGGAGCAGGCCGTACACCCGGCCGGACTCGACCGCGGCCAGGGTCCGGTAGGCCGGGTCGGTGTGCAGCTCATAGAGACCGCCGGCGGCATCGCCAAGCTGCAGGGTGGACAGGTCGAGGAACAATTGCTCCGGGTTCCAGGAAATGATCTGCTCTCGGCTGATGTCGCTGACGCCGCCCGTGGCCGCGTTGCCGGGCCGTGCGGCGAGGTTGCGCACGTTGACCAGCCGGAAGGGCGGGTAGGCGGGCTCGGTCGACTGGAAGCCGTGCGGCCCTGCGTAGGCCACCCCGCCAACGTAGGCTGAGGCATGGGCCGCTTCTGGGATGTCGGCGGTGCGGCGCTGCAGGTCCGCAGTGGTACGCTCGAAGAAGGCCACCACCTCTTTGGCGCGCTCATCCTTGCCAATGATCGCGCCCATGAGGTTCAGCGCTGCGGTCAGTTCGTGTTTTCGTTCGTTCAGGTTGCCGTAGCGCAGCGCGATCACCGGGATACCGGTGCGGGCCTGTAGTTCGTCCGGGTCGAGACCGGCCGTGCCTCGGCCGGTGCCGACCAGCTTGAAGATCACTTCCGGCGCCGGGTCCAGAGTAAGAATCAGCTCCGGGTTGTCCTGACCGCGAAATCCGCCGAACACCGGCAGGGTCTTGAGCTGCGGGTTGGCCAGCGCATAGGGTCGGGCATCGAACTGGTTGCGCTTGCCCTCGATATCGTCCACCGCCACTGCCAGGCCCTGCCCTTGGAGATATGTGAGCAGCCGCAGGCAGCCGGAGCCGGAGCATATCACGTGGCGGACCGTGTCCGGCACAATGACCGTGCGGCCGGCTCCATCGACGACCAGGAGCGCTTTGGCCGGCCAAGGCAGGCAGAAGATGAAGGCGGCGAGGAGCGTGAACAGACGCATGGGGTCCTCCGAGAGGGATTCGTCACACGAACAAAAAAATAGATGTTACGATGACGCTTTTGTATGCGGGATCGCT
>JAVEYP010000276.1:0-3724 GCA_034003445.1 Desulfobulbus sp. | reverse complement strand
ATTCAGGGTCGAGCAGGTTCAGGGGGATGATCTGCCGGCTGACCTGCTCGAGGATTTCGTGGACTGGGCTGCCCAGCATCAGCCTGGTATCAGGTCGCTTCCATTCCAGCAGCGCGGCAATGCTGCCCAGATAAACCCGACCGAGGTCGGCGGCCACTGTCACCAGGTCGCCGTTCTGCACCTTGGCCATGGCCCCGGCCACACCGAACAGCGCCGGGATGCCGAATTCCCGGGCCACGTTGGCGAGATGGCCGGCGAACCCGCCTTGTTCTGAGATCACCGCCGCGGCGCGCGCAACCAGCGGCGCCCAGGTGGGCAGGGCTTGTTCCACCACCAGTACCGCACCTTCCGGGAACTGGAGGATGTCGACTTTTTTGGCGACCTTGAAGATATTGCCCGAGGCCACGCCCGGGCTGGCGTTAATGCCCCCCTCGCTCACCAGCGAGGTCTCGAAGCGGCGCAGGTCCAATTCCTCGTGGGGCAGCATCAGTTCCATCTGACGGAGTGGACGCGACTGGAGGATGTAGATACGGCCGTCCTCGGCGCTGATCGCCCATTCGATATCCTGGGCCTTTTCGTAGTATTGTTCGATCCGTATGGCTAGGTCGGCCAAATCGCGGATCTGCTCGTCGGTGAGCGATGGCTGGCTGCTGATGTCCGCTCCAGTCTCTGTGCGGATGCAGCCCTCGCCCCCGTAGCAGACGATTTGAAAACCCTTTTCCTGCACCTCCCTGGCAATGATGGTCAGGTCGTCGTCCCGGGAGATGACGAACAGGTCGCAGAGCACGTCGCCATCCACCACTGCCTTGGGCAGCCCCCAGGTGGAGTTAATGAAGATGTTGTCGTCTCGGCGGTCCAATGGGTTACGGGTGTAGATGACACCGCCGGCAACAGCATCGACCATGGCCAGGCAGCCCACGCACATGGCGATATCCTCGTCCCGGAACCCGTGGTTGAGCTTGTAGGCGATGGCCTGCACGCTATACTTGCTTGCCATCACCTGCTTGTAATAATAAAAGAACTGCGAGAAGCTGACGTTCAGCTCGCTGCGGTACTGGCCGGCGAACGAACTGTTTTCAGCGTCCTCGCCATAGGCGCTGCTGCGCACCGCCATGTGGGGGTCTTCGCCCCCGCACTCGCGTCGTATCTCCTGGTAGGCCTCGACTACCGCCCTATAGATGGGATCGGGTACATCAGCGGAGGCGATGAGCTGGCGGATCTGCGAACTCACCAGGTCCAGGTTGCGGTCAATGTCCGAGCCGGCCACCTGGAAAAGGCGGTCGATCTCCTTTTGCAGCCCGTCTGCGTTCATGAACAACTGATGGGCCGTGGCGGTGATCACAAAGCCTGGCGGGACGTTCATGTGCAGCCGGTTCTTGACGTCGCCGAGATTGGCCATCTTACCGCCGGCAATGTCGACCATGTCGCTGTTGAGCGCTGAAAGCGGCACGACCAGCCGCTTGTCGGTGATCTCCTTCTTTTGGGCGAGCACGGCGTCGATCTCTTTTTGAATGGCCGTGAAGCTCTCCCGCAGGCCGCTGTATCTGCCCGGCGCGATGTTTTCCATGTATTTGATCATGCGGAAAACATTGACGGAGATGGAGGCGCAGGCGGTCTGCACAAAGCTCATGCTAAAGGGCTCGTTGCCTTGGAGTGCGCGCCCGATGTCGGCCATCACCTCGAGGATGCGGGTGTTGGCGGTGAGCAGCAGTTTGAAGCTGTGGTAGCGCGACTTAAAGGTCAGTTGCAGCGCTTCTATCTCCTCGGAGGGCAGCGGTGGGAGATCGGGCTCCCGGTCTCGGGAGAAGATTTTTCTGGAGAGGTCGGCCAGTCGTTTGAGCATGAGAGGTCTATTCCCTCGAAGCAGCGGCATCCTGGTGGACAGGCCGGCGGTCAGGCGTCGGTGTCGCGCCGCTGCTTCTCATTGAGTTGTTTGCGGGTGTGCGCGTCTTCGATCTTGTAGAGCAGTTCGTCGATGCCGATCGGTTTCATCAGATAGTCAAAGGTGCCCTGCTGCATCAGTTCGATGGCGTTGTCGACGCTGGTGTTGCCGGTGAGCATGATCACCTCGACCAGCGGGCTAATCTCTTTAATCGCGAGGAAGGTCTCTGAACCGTGCATGCCCGGCATCTCCTGATCGAGCACCACCACCTCGGGCGGGTCGCTCCGCACCAGTTCCAGCGCCTTTTCGCCGCTATCGGCAGTCTGGACGGTAAAGCCGCGCACCAACAACTGGCGGGCGGTGGCCTCGCGGAAGATGTCCTCGTCGTCAACCAGCAGTACCTTACATCTCTTTTGTTTTTCCATATCGTTCTACTCTCGTTGTTGTTGCTTGACGGGCAGCAGGACAGTAAAGGAGCTGCCCGAACCGGGAATACTGTTCACCTTGATGGTGCCGCCCATGTATTTGACGATGCTGGCGGCGATACTCAGCCCCAGACCAGTGCTCCGGCCGCTGCCCTTGGTGGTGAAGAAGGGGTTGAAGATCCGCTGCAGGTTCTCGCTCGGGATGCCCCTGCCGGTGTCGGCAATGGTGACGGAGACCATCCAGTCGCGCATCGCCGTGGACACGGTAATCGTGCCTGTGTCGTCGATCGCGTCGGCGGCATTGACGAGGATGTTGCCGACCACCTGGCTGAGTGGTTCGGGCTCGGTAAGGATCTGCGGCAGCTCGGCAGAGAAGCTGGTGACCACTTCAAGGTGCTTGCCCTTGAACTCCACTCGCTTCAGGCGGTTCAAGACCTCCTCAATGAGTGCGTTGATGTCGCACAGTGTTGTCTGTGGCAGACGCGTCTTGCCCATCTCCTGCAGTCTTTTGGTGATGCCCTTGGCCCGGTTGGCAGCGGTGTCGATGGTGGACAGTTCCTTGCAGATCGCCTCTGGGCTGTGGTCAAGTTCGAACTCAGGTGTGAGCATATCGCGGATAACGCCGCTGGTGGCCATGATGATCGCCAATGGGTTGTTGATCTCATGGGCGACCCCGGCGGCCAACTCACCGATAGAGGCCAGCTTGGAGGCGTGGGCGAGCATTTCCTGGAGCTGATGGCCCTTTTCGGCCATCTTGCGGGCGTCGGCCACCACCTTGCGGATGGTGATGAAGATGATCAGGGACACCAGCAGGCTGACGGCCGCAAGTGTGGTGGTGAGGATCAGTCGCGCCCGGTACATACCGCTTTGCGCGACCGCTGCCGGCTGCATCACCAGGAGCGCCCACGGCGTTTCCTGGAGCCAGGCGTAGGCGATCAGGGTCGGCCGCTCGTCGAGCCGGATCTCCTCCACTCCAGCAGCCGGGCTGGTCGGCGGCACGTAGCTGCTGCTCGACGGGAAGGGACTGTGTCCCGGGTCCACCACCTGGTACTGGCCCTGAGCGTTGATCAGGGTTGTCTCCACCTCCTTGCCGTGGCTGATAGCGCGGAGGAATATGTAGAGCTTGTCCGGGTCCAGGGTGGCGCGCATTATGTAGGGTGTACCGTCGATCACCTGACGAACGGCGATGGTAAAGTGGGGGATGTTGCGCAGGCCGGTGTAGATGTCGGTGACCAGGTAGTTCAGGTTGCCCTCGCCTAGTTCCTGGAACCAGGGTTGGTCGCTGTAGTTGCGACCGCGCAGTTGGGGATGGGGGCCAGCGTAGCCGATCTGGATGCCCCGAGCGTTGAAGAAGCCGACATCGACGAAACCATCGTGAAACCGTTTCAGGCTCTTTAAGTAGCCTTTCATGGCCTCC
>JAVEYP010000275.1:0-3733 GCA_034003445.1 Desulfobulbus sp. | reverse complement strand
TAAACGCGGCGACTTTGATCGGGGCGTAGCTGACGGCGTGGCCGCCATGGTGGCCGCGGTGCGGGGTGAGTTTACCGGCCAGGGGCTGGACACAGTGGACGACCAGCGTGATCCGGGCGAGTTCCTCGTCTTTCTTCTTTTCGGCCTGTTCGTTATTGGTGGTATTTTCCGGCGGCGTAAGCCGCTGGCAGCGGGTTTCGGCGGGGTGTACGCACCCGCTGCCGGCTTACTGTTTGCTGGCCTGACCGGCTGGCAGCAACTGCTCATGCTCGTGCCAGTGGGCATGTTCGGTGGTTTTTTGGCGAGCCTTTTCTCCGGCAACCGGACTAGCACCGGGCCGCGCGGATCGTTTCCCACCAAGTACCGGGATCACAGGGGCGGTTTTGGGGGAGGTTTTGGCGGTGGCGGCGGTTTTGGCGGGGGTGGCGGCGGATCCGGCGGCGGTGGCGCCTCGGGAGGATGGTAATGATAGAAAACCTGGCCCAACAGTTTTTCACCACCGCGGAACAGGAGCGGATCACTGCTGCGGTGCAGGCAGTAGAGGCGCGCACCAGTGGCGAAGTGGTGCCCATGGTCGTCTCGGCTAGTCACAGCTACCCGGAGGCGAGTCTGCTCGCAGCCGCTGCCTTTGCCCTGCCCGCAGCCCTGGCAGCGGCCTTCACCACCGCCCAGCTGCTCTGGTGGCGGGGCGAGCTGCTGTGGTTGGTCCTGCTCTTCTTTCTGCTGTTCTTCCTTGTCTTCCGGCCGCTCATCAATCGTTTTCCGTCCCTGCTGCGTCTTTTTCTGGGGCGTGCGCGGATGGAGGCGGAGGTGGAGCGGGCCGCCTTCACCCATTTCTTCACCGAGGGGCTGCAGACCACCCGCGAGGCCACCGGTGTGCTCATCTTTCTCTCGGTGCTCGAGCGGCGGGTGTGGATCCTCGGCGACCGGGGCATTAACGAGCGTATCCAGCCCAAGGGCTGGCAGGAATTCGTGGACCGGCTCACCGCTGGCCTGCGCGACAACCGTCGTTGCGACGCGCTGTGCGCAGTCATCGCTGAGATCGGCGAACTCCTGGCCGACCGCTTTCCGCCCCGACCGGACGATTGCAACGAACTCAATGATCTGGTGATCGTCGCGGAAAATCCCAACTTCGCTGGCCGGCAGCTCATTATCCGCTAGGGGCGGGGCATGGCTGGAGCGAACCCTACCGGTGAAACGTCCGGCTGCCTGTTCGACAGGCTCGGGCCAGGACCGCTGCTGATCGCCCACCGGGGTGACCGGGCCCGCCGACCGGAAAACACCCTCTGTGCCTTTCGCGCCTGCCTCGGCCGCAGTCCGATGATCGAACTCGATGTTCAGCTGTGTGCGGACGGCGTGCCGGTGGTCATCCACGACGACCAGTTGCAGCGGACGAGCGACGCGGCCCGGCTGGAACCAATCCTCAGTGCACCTAGCCTGCTGGTGCGTGACTGGTCGCTTGATCGGCTGCGTTGCCTTGACCTCGGCTCCTGGTTCCTTGCCGCCGATCCCTTCGGCGCCCTGCGCAATGGCCGGGTGGATCGCCTCGTGCTGCAGACCCTCATGCCACAGCCGATCCTCACCCTTGAGGAACTGCTCACCTGGGCAATCGTTGGCAAGATGGCGCTGAACATTGAACTCAAAGACCAGCACGACCGATGTGCCAACGAGCGGTTGGCCGCAGCGGCCGTGCGGCTGGTGCGAGCGAGTGGCGCCGTTCACCTGGTGGTGTTTTCAAGCTTTAACCACGACCTGTTGCGCGCCTGCCGCGGCCTGGACGCGGAGATTCCAGTGGCCGCCCTGCAGGGGGGCACCCATCCGCCGGACCTAGTGGCCTATCTGCGGGCGCTCGGCGCCTGCGCCTACCACCCGGCGGACAACATCGTCGACGCCTCGCTCGTGCGGCTGCTGCGCACAAGCAGTCTGCACGTGAACGTGTTCACCGTCAATGACCCGATGCGACAACACCAGCTGTTTGCCTGGGGTGCAACCGGGGTGTTTACAGACTGGCTTGGTCCAACCTGAACGGGCTCCCTGTACAACGACGGGCATCCCCTGCCTGACAAGGTGTTTCGCGAGGTTCCCAAAGAAACCGTTGACGCGTCCGGGGAGATGTGCAGAACAGTGCAAGAAACGCTGCCAACAATTCATACCACAAGGAGGAAGGGCATGAAAGGAAACGGATTATTCAGCAAACTGGTGCGCTTGGCCGGGCTTGTCGCCCTTGGCATACTGCTCGTTGCACCGGTCGCGCGGGCCGAGGTTATCAAGATAGGCGCTATTCTGGCGGAAACCGGACCGGCGGCCTTTCTCGGCGGTCCTGCCTCCCGCTCGTTGCGCATGCTCGCCGACGAAATGAACGCTGCCGGCGGCGTTCAGGGGCACACCATTGAGCTGATCATCAAGGATTCGGCCGGCAGTCCGGAAAAGGCGATCTCTTTTGCCAAACAGCTTATCGAGGAGGACCGGGTCTTTGCCATCATCGGCCCCTCGACCAGCGGCGAGAGCCTGAACATCAAGAAAATCTGCGTGGACGGCAAGACGATCATGATCAGTTGCTCGGCCGCTGAGCTGATCGTCACCCCAGTATCGCCGTACATCTTCAAAACCGCGCCAAGTGACAGCTTCGCCGCCCGCCAGATCTTTATCACCATGCAGAAGCGGGGCATCAGCAAAATCGCCGTGCTCGCCGCTAACGATGGTTTTGGCAAGGCCGGCAAGGAACAACTGATCAGGAATGCTGAGGATTTTGGCATCACTATCGTGAGCGAGGACGTGTACGACAAAAGCGCTACCGACCTGACCGCCAGCGTGGCCAAGCTCAAGGCCAACCCGGATATCCAGGCCGTCGTGAACTGGTCGATCGTGCCGGCCCAGGCCATCCTTGCCAAGAATATCCGCCAAGCCGGCTGGGACGTGCCCCTTTTCCAGAGCCATGGCTTTGCCAATATCAAGTACGCCGAGGCAGCCGGAGTCGCGGCCGAGGGCATCATCTTCCCGGCCAGCCGCCTGCTGGTGGCCGATGCCCTGGCAGCCGGGCCGCAGCGGGACTTCCTGGTTAAGTACCGCGACAGCTACGAATCCAAATTCAAGGAAAGGATTTCTACCTTTGGCGGCCACACCTACGACGCCCTGACCATCCTCGCCCGCGCCATTGAAACGGCCGGGCTGGATCGCGAAAAGGTACGCGACGCGGTGGAGAACACCACCGGGCTGATCGGCACGGCCGGCACCTTCAACTTTTCGCCCGCTGATCACGGCGGCCTGGGCATGGACGCCTTTGCCATGCTCACCGTCAAAGACGGTGCGTTCGTCCTGCTCGAGGAATAGCAACTCGTCACAACGACTGTTTCCCGGGGGTGCTTCCACGGATCGCGCCCCCGTTGTCGTTTCGGCCGCTTGCGCGGGCGGAAACGTCGACCGCATCTGTTGTCGCCACCGGGCGATCATGGTATAGGTCGCGGCACATGAGGGCCACCTTTCGGGCGTTCCACAGGGCGCCGCAGATCATTTTAGCAAGGAGACACACCACATGGAACGGACGTTTGCCATCATCAAGCCCAATGCCTTTACCGCGGGCAACGCGGGCAAGATCATCACCCGCATCTACGCCGAGGGGTTTACTCTCGTGGGCATGAAAAAACTCTTCCTGAGCAAGCCGGAGGCGGAGGGCTTCTACTCTGTGCACAAGGAACGGCCTTTTTTCGGTGAGCTGACCGATTTCATGTCCAGC
>JAVEYP010000274.1:0-3751 GCA_034003445.1 Desulfobulbus sp. | reverse complement strand
AGGACATGGTTGGGGGTCCGTTTCGGTTCATTGGTTTGAGATTGCTTCGCTAGCGCTCGCAATGACAGAAGGAGAGGATTGGAGGTCGGTTTTGAATCATTGGTTTGGGGTTGCTTTGCTTCGCTCGCAATGACGGAAGGAAATTTCAATCCTTTGATTCTTCCTGGTCAAGCGCCAGGAAGCCGACCGTTTCTCCCGGAGAGGTGGTTTCCGTCTCCTTGGAATGATCCTCCTCTACCATCAGCTCCACGCCGGTCGGTGCAACAGTGCGAGCCTGCAGGTGGGCGGTGTCAGTGTTGTTGGTCTGCAGGCCTGCCAGGAAGAACGGCGTCTGGGCAAAGGACTGCTGGAAGGGCGCGATGCTCCAGGCATCGGTCAGACCCGTGGCTGCCTGAGCTACTTCGTAGCGCAAGGTGCCGATGATGCCCTGGCTCGGCTCCCAGGCAATGTAGTTGATCGTTGCTTCCCTCTGGGTGTCCTCGTTCTTTTCCTGCTCTTTGCAAGAGTGCGCAAAACTCGTGGCCGTGATCTTTGCTACCCTGCTGCTGATGGAATCGATCTCGTTCTCTGAGGCTATGGCGGTCAGCACCACCGGCACTGTGTTGAACGGGCCGCTGAAGCGCACGTCCTGATTGGTGGGCGTGCTGGCAAAGCTGCCCGCCTCGATCATGGTACCGTCGGGCAGTATGGTACGGCCCTTGTCCATAACCAGATACGAGATTGTTTCATCCGGATCCGAGCCGTCTAGATCATCCCGCTTGGCCAGGCGGATTTCAAACCCGGTTGGGGTGATGTTGCGCAGCCGCACGAAGCAGGGCTCGTTGGCACTGGGCGGCCCGGCAAGAACCACGGGTTCGCTGAAGGTGCCTGCCAGCATTACCCGTACCCAGCTGTTGCCCACGCTGATCTCGCCGGTTTCAAGGTTGAGGTTGGCCAAGGCCGCATCCCCCTCTGCCTTGGCCGCATCGGCGGCGCCCTGGTCGTCAGTAACGTCAAGCTGAGGCGTGTTATTGGCGGGAGTGGTGGAGGTGTGGTTGGTGGGCATGCTGGCCAGACCTGGGACGGATTCGGTACCTGGCGTGGACGCGGCCATGACCCCCGCGGTTGAGGAACTGGCACCAAAGGATCTGGAACGTGCTGCAGTATCGTTGAGCGGCGCGGTCCGATTGGTTGTGGTGCCTGCGTTGCTGGGGGTGTACGTGAGCAGGTTGGAGAAACTGCTTTGGGTACCGTTGGTGTACAGCGCGGTGAGGCCGAAGCTCATGGTTCCTGGAACAAGGTTTGCCTTGCAGGCCAGCGAGGTGGCGTTGCGGTTCGTGGTTGTGCAGAGCAGGGTGTTGTTCAGGTAGACCCGATAGCCTGCGATGGCGGTCCGGTTACTCGTGGGTTCCCAGTTAAAGGTAAAGAGACGACTGCCCGTGTCCACAGGCGTAGCAGGTGGGCGGTCAGGCATACCTGTGCCGCTGGTAAAGGGAAACGGGGCCGAGTGCGGGCTTTCCGTGCCGTCGCTGAAGGTGGCGGTCAGAGTGAAATCGGTGGTGTCGGCATTCAGCGCCACCGTGCAGTCCATGGCGGTGGCCTTAGGTTTTTTCGTCTGGCAGACCGAGGCGCCTTTGTTATAGAGCTTGAAGCCGGTCACTGCCGGCTTGCTGGGCGGTGTATAGCCCCATTCCACCTGGATGGTCTGGTTCGTGCCTGCAGAAGCCAATACCGGCAGCAGGCAGCAAAGGAGGGTCAGGAGAAAACGGTGTGTCACGGTTTGCATTCAATGTACCAAAGTAAGAAGAGTCGTAACTGCCTAGTCGATGCATGGAAAGCATGATGTGTGCCAGTTGACTGATCGCTCTTTTTTTCAGCTGTTTTCAAAGGGTACGGGGCTTGGGTGGGGCGAGGCGGGGGGGACGCTTGGTTTCAATTACAATGGGATAATGAAATTGGAGGGTACGCTACCGTGATTGGGACGGCCGTTCAGCTCCCCTTGGCCACGGCCCAGTGGAGCCATTCGTACCGCTTGCTCGACAGGTCGTTTTTCTTGTGTTCCATGAATTTGACCAGACCCGCGGTCGAATCGAACGAAATTGTATAAGAGCCGCTGGCGTGTGCGCCCCGGCCAAGCAGGGTGGTTGTACCGCCTCGTTCGATGCCGACCATCAGATCGTGATTTTTATAAAGCACCTCATTGGCCGTACGTGTAATCTGGCCGTATTTGGCCACGGTGTGCATCTGATAGGCGAAACCGGCGACCGCCACGGCCAGGACCAGCCCGGCCAGCGAGGTGACCCAGATGGAGCGGCTCCAGATGTGCGGACTCAACAAGTCTTGCATCGTAAACGGCGCGTAACGTCCGATTGCCTTGCGGATGTCGGCCTGCCGGGCCAGACAGGGCTGTACCGCTTGTTGGTGTAGTGTTCGATGTTGTTCAACGCCTCCGTGTCTGAGGGGTTGGCCATGGCCACCCGCACCACCGAGTCGCCCTCCAGGTCGAGCGGCAGGGCATCGTATTTCCGGCAGAGGTAGCGGGGCAGCAGTCCGCGCACCGTTGGCTGGATCTCCTGCTCGATGTCGATGATGGGCAGATCGAATTGGGCGGCCAGGGTGTCGAGCAGTTGGTCACTGGTGATCGCCCCCATTTTCACCAGAATGCGACCCAGCCGCCGGTTGCCGCCCACCTGCATGCGCAGGGCGCGCTGCAGATCGTCTGCGGTGATCAGGCCCGTGTCGATCAGGAGTTCGCCTAGACGAGGTTTACTGGTCATGTGTGTCTCCTTGGCGACCGGTGTGCGCGGTCGGGTTTGCAGGATGTGAAAAAAGAACGGGATACGGTCAGTCTAGCGAGGAAACGCGTCGGCCCCAAGGGAAACGCGTTGGGGGAGTAACGTGGAGCGCTTGATGAATCTGGTTGGGCTGGATGTGGGCAGGCCCCACGCGCCAGGTACGTGCGGTTTTGTCGCATTTTGTACCGACAACATCACCCGCCGCCGGTCGCCCGTGAACATCGGAAAAGAATGGCCGAGATGGACGATCTTGCTTGATCGCACGGCTCATCTTACCGCGAATGGGGCTGTATTGAGTTCATTTAGTATTTTCAAATAAATTTTACAACGTAATCGGCCGGCGGGTCGACCGCCACCATAGCGCTATTCACGGCCTGCTTTTGTCGCGTAAAGCCGACGGACGACAATTCCCTGGAAAAATGGGGAGCCGACCTTTACAATGGCCGCCGTCCCGCCTGTCGTCCGTCCCGCTGTCCCGCAAGGAGTCCACCGTGGAAGCCGTCGCCATACTGGGCGGAGAGCGCAAAAACGGTACCATCGCCCGCACCGCCCGCGGCCTCCGGATCGAGTCCAACACCGACGCACCTGGCCTCGGCCCTGGCGCCGGAATTGATTCGTGCCGGCTGAGCGGTTCCAGTCCTGTGCTGGCCAAACCGTTTCGCCCCACTCATAGGAGAACCCATGGATTTGCAGTTCATTATCGATCAGGACCTCTGCACCCAATGCGGGGCCTGCGTTGACGATTGCCCCTTTCACATCATCGAGCTGTCGCCCGATTATCCGGCGCTCAACCCGGGCCGCGCGCGCCACTGCATCCGCTGCCAGCACTGTTTAGCGGTCTGCCCCACAGGAGCGCTCTCCATCTTCGGCTTTCGCCCGGAAGACTCCCTGCCCCTGCCCGAAAGCCTGCCCGCACCCGAACAGGTGGCCGCGCTCATCCGCGGTCGCCGCTCGGTCCGCCATTTTCTCCCCGAACC
>JAVEYP010000273.1:0-3755 GCA_034003445.1 Desulfobulbus sp. | reverse complement strand
GGGGCACACCTTTGACGGTCGCAAACCGCTCACCATCTTCCTCGACCTCCGTGGCCAACCACAGACGGATGAGCATGACGATGCCCGGATCAGCGACCTGCTGCTGCACCTCGGTCAGCAGCAGGTTGTGATCAATTTCATCGAAAAAGGACTGGATATCCGCATCCACGACCCAGACGTACCCCTGATCGCGGAGTTGCATGACCCGACGCAGGGCGTGATCGACACTGCGACCCCGGCGGTAGCCGAAACTGCACTCTGCAAATTCGGCCTCGAAAATGGGGGTAAGCACCAAGGCGGTCGCTGTTTGCAGCACCCGATCCCGCACTGCGGGAATAGCGAGGGGCCGCAACCCTCCGTTTTTTTTCGGCATCCAGGCACGCAGTAGGGGCAAGGGCCGATAGGTTCCGGCAAGGACCTCTTTGCGCAGGCAGGCCAGGTTGCGACCCAATCCACAGGCAAAATCGTCGATCTCCTGTCGATCCACCCCGGCACAGCCCTGGTTGTCCTCCACCCGCGACCACGCCTGAAAAAGCGTGGCATCTGACACAACGTGCTGCAAGTCCGCTGCCATGGCCTGTTTCTCCCGGTTTTGTTCCCCTGTTCCCATGCTTCGCTGCAGGCCGGTATTCATTAGCAGTGTGCAGCTATCCGGTCATTCCAGCAGTATGCAAAACATTAATAAAGGCGGGGGGGAATAGTCTTCATCCCGTTTGCATCTATCCGGTCATTCCAGCGGAAATAGTCGTGCTTATCGCCAGCTATAATACTGTCGTCTTCATCCCGTTTGCATCTATCCGGTCATTCCAGCCAAACAATCACTCCAATCTGAGGTAACACCATGAGGTCTTCATCCCGTTTGCATCTATCCGGTCATTCCAGTCTGGATCTATCAGACTCCGCATACTACCCCGACGTCTTCATCCCGTTTGCATCTATCCGGTCATTCCAGCTGCGTTATGAGTCAGGAGAGTGGTCGAAGTATTAAGTCTTCATCCCGTTTGCATCTATCCGGTCATTCCAGCCATCGAGGAAGTGGAGGATGACGAATGAGCGCCAAAGTCTTCATCCCGTTTGCATCTATCCGGTCATTCCAGCCCAATACCAGCAGCACGCTTCTGACAGAGACCTTTGACGTCTTCATCCCGTTTGCATCTATCCGGTCATTCCAGCATCAAGGCTGGTATCAATGGAATAAAGCTCGGGCTAGAGTCTTCATCCCGTTTGCATCTATCCGGTCATTCCAGCTTATACTCTGGCTGTGAAAATTCGACCTGGGTCATGAAGTCTTCATCCCGTTTGCATCTATCCGGTCATTCCAGCCCTACCCCGCTAACATGCTGCTCTTTATCAGCTTTTCTGACGGTTTTCGGCGCGGCACCTCCCCGCTCGTCCAACCCTATCCATCACCTCCTCAAAATGCTATTTTTATAAGTAATTTCAACGTACTGCGCTTGAAGTTGCCTGCCTGGAGCCTATCGTGTTCTTTTGCCATTCTTTTTTGTAGTTTTCTTGCTTTCTCCCAAGGCGCACGCAACTCGCGCCGCAGCCTGAGCTAGCGGAGCGGAAAGGGGAGGTTGGCCAAGAGGGCCGCACTAGCAAAGCCTATGTCAAGCTAATAATTAACTCTTCAATTCTGCCTCGTTTTTCTTCCAGGGTATGGCCATCCCATTCCTGATCATAGGAGGGCCACTCGCCCAGGACCTCTGCCTTGGGTAAATGGTAGCCCACCTGGCCGGTGGGCAATTCGATCATCAGTACCGGCCAGTCGGGCTCACCCGGATCCACCCGTAAGCCCACCTTGTAGCCCAATTGCTGGGCCAAACGGGCCAGAGCCATCACGGCTTGGTTGCGGTCGAAATAGGCATCATCAAGGGTGCTGCTTTGTGTGGTCATGTGTGGCCTCAATTTCTCCGAAGAGTTGGTAAAATTCCTTGCACAACACCCGCTTCTTTCGAAGAATTTTCTGGTGTTATTGGCGCCAAACACTGTTTGCTATTGTTGTTTTTGTCATCATTTTTAGAAAACCATTGATACGTACTGACTTCCTCTTCACCTCCTCTTTGGGAACTTCTTAGAGGAGTATGGACACGCTGTCGCACGCATGCAGGGTTGCCAATAGTCTCTAGAGCATATTTTATTTCTGGGAGCATCGTTTCCTCAAACTCTTTTTTTACCTCCCCGACGGACAGCTTTGGGGTCGATCCCTCGGTTGGCGTACTCGCCTCTCCTGGATGTTCTTCTTGATGTTGCCGCCAACTTTCGGCATATCTTGGTTCGTTAAAAATATCCGAGATCAAGTATCTTCCCTTACGGTCGATACTTTCTACGGCAACAGCTTCAATACTCACCGACCCCAACCCCAAGGGTTTACCCATGCCTATTTTATGTTGGAAGCTGGCATTTGGCTGCAGTGCATACAGCAGCATGCCCAGTTCATAGGTAGTGAGGTTGTCAAAATCTACATGAAAGCAGAAGGTCCTCCCCGCAGGGATGGGCGTGATAACCACCTTCTGTTTAAACCGCCCCTTTTTCAACTTTTCTTCAGACAAGTCTTTCTTGGAAAGAGTTGTGCTTTCCTTAAAAAAGGCTTCATCGTAATGGGTTTTCCAACAACTTTTCTGAACCTCTTCCTCCCGGTGATGCAGGTAGAATTTCCGACCCTGAGGTTTATGGCCCTGGGAATCCAATTTTTGGTTTGGAATATAGGACGCTTTGACCCGTGAGTCTTTTTGTGTGAAATACATGGCCGGGCAAGGTGGTTTGGGCTTGTCGAGAATTTTCAGGGTCACTTCCGGCAGAAAGGGTGTGCATCGCTCCTGGTCGTTCTTGGGTTCAAAAAGGGCGTGCGAAAACCGCACTCGACCTGCATAGGCCAGGGCTTGATCGGCATTGGCCGTGCCTTGCTCCTGGGTTTCCACAAAACCAAACACCATCTCAGCCGGACTGATCATGGTGCGCTTGGGATGCATGGGCAACATTTCCCGGTCGTGTTCAGCTTTTCCTCCCTTGAGAGGAGCGAAAAAATCAAAAACATCTTTCTCCTTATCTATTTTTTTCCCTTTCGACGGAAACTCCCTCGCTAAAACCCTGAGGGCTGAATTGCTGGCCGCCTCGGCCACGGAGGAGATGAGGCCGCGCAGGCTGGAGGCAGGGATGGCGGGCAGGTCCTGGCAGTCGGGTGGTTTTTTGTGAAGGCCGGGCGATTCTCTTAGGGTGAATGGCTGCACCACCCCCGGCGCATCCTCCGTTCCCTTGCTGCGTCCCGCCCCAATAAAAATAGGGGTTATGGTGGTCAGTTTGCAGAGGATCCGGCCATGATAGCTGCCTGTGGCGGTGGCGTAGCGGGCGTGGCTCCAATAGTCAGTATCTTTTGGGGGAGTGAGGAAGTCCTTTTTAGCGAGCCACTGACCCCGCCTTGCTTCCTCGTGGTTGACCGGCACAAAATGATAGGGATTATGAAATTTTGCTGTCATGGGCTCCTCCGCAGGCGCGGGTTTGCTGGGAGATTGTGGCTGTTTGTTCCTGCCAAGTGGTGGTGCCTTGTCTGGCGGCGAGGCCTGGAACCCTTTCTTTTCCAGGGCCTGTTTCAGGGCTTGGCTGAGGCTATTTGTCATGAGTGGGCTCCTGCTTGAGGGATGCGCCGGTTTTATCTCCCTGGCCGGTCTAATCGTTTGGAATTCCATCGCGAAACGCCGCCAGGGCCGCGTTGATACAGGTCTGGAATTCCTCCTCCTCCCAACAGGTGCCTGTGG